>JACDAV010000218.1 GCA_013695255.1 Chloroflexota bacterium | reverse complement strand
GGACCACGATGTTGAGGTCTGACACGCCGATCGCCCGCGCCGCCTCGACGAACTCCGACTCCTTGAGGCTCAGGACCTGGCCGCGAACGAGCCGGGCCATCGTCACCCACGCCGTCAGCCCGATCGCCACGAAGATCAGCAGCAGGCCGTCCATCGCCCTGCCGAGCGCGGTCTCCCGGAAGACGATCCCCAGCAGGATGATGAAGAGCAGGTCCGGAAACGCGTAGATCACGTCCGTGAAGCGCATCAGCAGGTTGTCGATCCGGCCGCCGAACCAGCCGGCGGCCGCGCCGATCGGCACGCCGATGACCAGCACGACGAGCTGGACCACGAGCGCCACCGTCACGCTGATCTGCGCCCCGTCGAGCAGGCGGCTGAACAGGTCGCGGCCCAGCTGATCGGTGCCCAGCAGGTGGCCCGGGCTGATCGGCGGCAGGGGCCGGTTGCCATTGGCCCGCAGGGCGTCCAGGTCCTGGACCCGGTAGTGCCACGGCGCGAGCGCCGGCCCAAAAGCCGCGATGACGAGCAGCCCGATGACCACGATGCCGCCAACGACCGCGAGGCGGTTGCGACGGAGTCGCCGGAGCGCGTCGCGCCGCGGGCTGACGCCGGGCCGCAGGCCGAGCCGCTCGGGACCGCCGGTCAGGGGCATGCGCGTCGTCATGTCGTCGTGCTCGCTAGCTGTAGCGGATGCGGGGATCGATGTACGCGTAGAGGACGTCGACCACCAGGTTGAGGACCGCGATGACGACCGCGTAGAGCATCGTCATGGCCATGATCAGCCCGTAGTCGCGCTCGCCGATCCCGGTCACGTAGAAGCGCCCGATCCCCGGCACGGAGAAGATGAGCTCGACGATGAACGAGCCCGTGACCAGGTACGCGAGCAGGGGCCCCAGCACCGTCACCACCGGGATCAGGGCGTTGCGCGTCATGTGGGCCACGACGACGGCACGCTCCCGGAGGCCCTTGCTGTAGGCCGTGCGGATGTAGTCCCGGCGAGTGACCTCGAGCATCGAGGCGCGGGTGTATCGGGCGATCTGGGCGATCGGGTAGCCCGCCAGCGCGACGGTCGGCAGGACCCACGTCGCGGGCCCCTCCCAGCCGTGCGTCGGCAGCCAGCGGAGGGTCACCGAGAAGACGAGGACGAGGAGGATCGCGAGCACGAAGCTCGGGGTGGCGATGCCCACGATCGAGACGAGCGTGGCCGCATAGTCCGGCAGCCGGTTGTGCCGCAGCGCCGCGATCATGCCGAGCGGGATGCCGGTGGCCACGGCGAGCAGGAAGGCCATCGCTCCGAGTTGGGCCGTGGTGCCGATCCCGTCGGCGACGATGTCGTTGACGCTTCGGTCGCGGTAGCGGTACGAGGGTCCGAGGTCGCCCGTGACGAGCGCGCCGGCCCAGCGCAGGTACTGGACCGGCAGCGGGTCGTCGAGGCCGTACTCCGCGTTGAGCCGCCTGACCACGGTGGCCGGCAGTGGCTTCTCCCTGTCCCATGGCCCGCCCGGCACGGCGTGCATGAGCAGGAACGTGATCAGCGAGACGGCGAACAGCACCGGGACGATCCACAGCACGCGCCGGATGAGGTAGCCAGTCACGGCTCCGATCCTCCCTGACGATCGCGCTGTGGATCAGCCCGGACGTTGGGTCGCCGTGCTGGCTAGTGCTCGCCGATGCTCACCAGGTTGAAGAACATCATTCCCGGATCCTCGTCCGTCGTCGTGAGGACGAGGCCCTGGACGTGCGGCTTGACCAGCGTGTAGCCCCCGTACCAGTACAGGAAGATGACCGGCGCGTCCTCGACCAGCAGCTCCTGCGCCTGCTGGTAGAGCGCCAGCTGGGCGTCCGCATCGGTCTCCGCCGCGGCCTCGCGGTTGAGCCGATCGAACTCGTCGCTCGAGTAGCCCGTGAAGTGGCTGCCCCCGGCGAACACGTCACCGAGGAAGTTGTTGGCGTGCGGGTAGTCCTGCGTCCAGCTGGCACGGTTGATGTCGAAGGGGTCCTCGCTCCGCCGTTCGCTGTAGGCGACCGCCTCGAGGCCTTCGGAGCTCACCTCGACGCCGAGGTTCGTCCGCCACTGCTCGGTGAGGAAGTCGACGGTCTGCTCGTGGAGCGGGCTGGTGTTGTAGCCGACGGTCAGCTCCAGCTCGCTCGGATCGCTCAGGCCGACCTCGGCCAGGCCCTCCTGGAGCTCCTGCTGGGCCATGGCCGGATCGAAGGGCAGCCCGACCTCGGCCTGGTGGCCCGGGATGCCGGGCGGCACGGCGCTGCCGGCGACGGTCGCGGCGCCCTGGCGGACGGTATCGACCAGGGTCTGCTTGTCGACGGCCATGGCGAACGCACGCCGGAGGTGCGCGCTGCGCGCGAAGACACCCTGCTCGTCGTTGAGGTTGAAGCCGTAGTACTCGAAGCCGGCCGTCGCCGTCTCGAGCATCTGGTCCTTGAGGGCGGGGTCGCCGCAGATGCGCGCGATGTCCGTGGACGGGACGCCGACCATGTCGATCTCGTCCGCCAGGTACGCGCTCAGGGCGGCCTGCTCGTCCTCCATGAGCGTGAACTCGATCCGCTCGAGCTTCGCCGGTTCGCCGAACCACTCCGGGTTGCGGACGAGCACGATCCTGGAGCTGTGGTCCCATGTCTCGAGGTTGAAGGGCCCGCTGGCCACGTAGTTCCCGGACTCCGTGGCGCCCTCCTGCTCGATCCACGACTGCTGGATCGGGACGGTCACCCAGAGCGTCGCGATCGACAGGAAGTACGAGGCGGGCTGCGCCAGCCGGACCACGAAGGTCTTCTCGTCGGGGGCGGAGACGCCGACCTGCTCGAGCAGCGCGTCGATCTCCGCGTCGGGCGGCAGCGCGTCGGTGTCGAGGTCGAGGAGCGCGGCGGCGCCCTCGAGGGAGTACATGACGTAGGCGTACTCGGCGGCAACGCGGGGGTCCACCAGGCGGCGCCAGCTGTAGACGAAGTCACCGGCAACGATCGGCTCACCGTTGCTGTAGTTGGCATCCCGCAGGTGGAACGTGATCTCCGTGCCGTCCTCGCTGATGTCCCAGCGCTCGGCGAGTCCCGGCACGGTCTTCAGGTCCTTGTCGAAATAGACCAGCGGGTGAGTCAGCTGGCGCATGATCTCGACCGCCCGCAGGCTCGAGACGAGCGTGGGATCGAGCGACTCCGGCTCGTCGCCCAGGGGCAGCCGGAGGGTCTGCTCGGCGGCCGTCGTGCCGTCGCCGGCGGGCGGCGTCGCTGGTGCCTCGCAGGCCGTCGAGGTGGGGCCGGAGGCCCCGCCGCTGGGCGGCGCTGAACCCTGGCCGGTCGCGCCTGGGCTCGTCGTCTGCGGGCTGACGGGTGGACTGGCGGCCGGGGCGCAGGCCGTCACGGTCATGACGAGTGCGACCAGCGCTGCCCAGGTTCGATGGCGTCCCATGGCGTGTGCTCCTCTCGGTTCGTTCACCAGCTGCCAAATCCGCTGCCCGGGATGGCAACACCCGGCGGATGGATAAGGTAGGCGATGCCGCCCGATGACCGGAGCCAGAGCGACTCCAGGGTCGACCGGTCGTAGATCCGCCGGACGTCGCTGTCGGAGCGTCCGGCCGGGTCGTTCACGATGACGTCGCCGGCGCTGTCGAAGCCCCGGACGACGATGAGGTGCCCATCGCTCGATTCGATCGGCGCACCGGGCAGGTCGCCGGGCCCAAAGGCCAGGCTGATGATCACCGGGGCCCCGGCACGGATCCAGCTCTCGACCTGGACGAGCGAGCCGAGACGGGTGACGAAGGCCTCGAGACCGTACGTCGCCGCCCAGGCCGTGTTGAACGCCCAGTTCCCCGTGCCGGCATAGACGTGATCGTACGTCGCCTCGGCGGCCGTCGGCACCGTCACGGGGTGGTCCCAGAAGCCAAGGACCATGGCGGCGGCAGTGGGCGAGCACCAGCCACCCGCCGCGTCCCCCCGGACGCGCTGAGAACGCTCCGGGACGGACAGCTCCGTGCCCCAGGCGGTCCGGTCGCCGGTCAGGGCGAGGCCGGCCGGCTCGCGCTGCGAGTCCGATGTCACGACCGACACGGAGCGGACGCTCGGCGTGGCGCGCTCATCCGCCGTGAAGAGGGTCAGCCGGTGCTGGAAGGCTCGGGCGGCGGCCTGCCCACGCAGCCTCAGCGTGTCCGTGGCCACCTGCGCGTCTGCGTCGTCCTGGCCGGCGACGCTGTGGCGACGCACCGTCCCCCCGTCGGTGGCCCAGACCGCCACGGTGTAGTACCTCGTCCACCGTGCGTCGCCCAGGCGGACCCGGAGGTCCACCTGCAGCCAGCTGCCCGGCGGGGTCCGGGCGTTCCACGAGGGGATCGCGCTGTCGAATGGCTGGGCCGTTTCCACCACCGGCGACTCGACGCTGCCGGACCAGCCCGACCGTTGGCCGGCCTCAGTCCTGACACGCACGCCGGTGAGCTGCGCGATCGATGCCAGCCGGAGGCGCCGCTCACCGTCGACTTCCTCGATGAGGAGGTCGCCACCGGCATGCCGGGCCAGGTCGTCCGCCGTGTGCCTGGTGAAGGCAATGTACGGCCGGGCGGCGGTCGAGCTCGGAAGAGGCACCGGCCCACCCCCGAGCCGATGCCCGCCCGTGCCCGGATCGCCCAGGCGCCCAGCCGTCCCTTCCATCGTGGCCTACCGAGAACTGGGCTGGATCTGCACGGTCGTCACCGCTCCGGCTCGGACCGTGAAGACGACGACGCGACGTCCCTGAGCGCGGTCACCATCGACCAGGACCTTGTACCGCCCGGGCTCGAGGTCCACGAAGCCGAACCACCCGCTGCCATCGGTCAGCCTCCGCCCGAGCAGGGCGTCCGTCTCCGCGTCCCGGAGCTCGAGCGCCACCTGGTCGAACGGCACGCCTTCCGCCGTGGTGACGGTGCCCATGACGTGGCCGGTGCTGGGCTGGGTCTTCCAGGTCATCTCCGGCACGACCGCCGGGCCGGCAAAGACCGGCGGCGTGACCGGGTCGTACTCGCTCGGCTGGGTCAGGGCGCGCGTCAGCTCGGCCCGACTGGTGTCGCGCGGCCGCTGGTTCGTCGTCGCCAGGCTGTCCGGGTTGGCGTACGAGTAGCCGACCCAGCCATGGGCGACGTTTCCGGCCGCGCTCGGCGCGAGGGCCTTGCGGATCTGGGCCACCGAATCGGGGATGCTGTTGAGGTAGAGGGCCGAGCCGATCGCCGCCTGACGGTCGTACTGGTGGTCTTTGATGTACTCGTTCCAGTGCTCGTACCAGGCGCGCTGCGGGAAACCGAAGCAGCTGGGCGCCTCGGCCCCGGTGACGCAGAACTCGCGCTTGTAGTTCATCGGGATGTTGAGGTCGAGGATGCCCTCCTCCATCCACGCCCGCCAGTCCTGGAGCGTCTCGCGATACGGGCGCGAGGCCTCCCAGCCGCCGAGCTGATCGGGTCCATCGCCGTAGGTGATCGTGTCGGCGCTGACCCGGACCTGCGGCTTGATGGCATAGCTCTGGAGATAGACCTTGCGCACGATGTTGGTGATCTGGTCGCGGCGCCACTGGCTCCACTGTGGATCGTTCGGCAGCGGGCGGTCACTCCGGCCGGTCGCCGCGTGGAACCGGGCGAGCGCGACCGGGTTGTAGCCCCACGAGTTGTCCTGCGGCCATGCCGCGAGCTGTCCGTCAGGGTACCGGATGCGATCGAAGTTGATGCCGTCGACATCGTAGTTCTCGACGATGCTGGTGTACATGCCGACGATGTAGTCGGCGGCTGCCGGATGGCCGGGGTCGAGGTACGTGTCGCCGGGTCGGGACCCGTCGTAGCGCGTCATGACCCAGTTGTCGTCGCCGATCGCCGACGGTCCATGCGTGTTGTAGACGTGCCCGGGATCCCGCGGCGCCGTGCCGCTGTTCCAGATCGCGGTGGCGATGATCCAGGCATGGACCTCGATCCCCTCGGCGTGCGCCTTGTCGATGAGCGACTGGAGCGGGTCGAACGGCAGCGGCGCGATCGCGGCCTGGGTGCGCGGCATCACCGCGCGGTTGCAGAAGCAGTCTCCCCGTCGCCCAACCTGGGCCACGATGGCGTTCATGTTCGCCGCTTTCGTCGCGGCAACGAGCTCGTCGATCTCGGCCTCGTTGTAGAGGCCCTCGTTGAAGGCGTCCACCCAGTAGGCGCGGAACTGCTCCGCGGGTGGGTCGGCGGCCGCGACGGCCCCCGGGACCGTGAGCAACAAGAGAGCCGTCGTCAGCAGGCTCGCGATCGTCCGTCTGTTCATGCCGGCACGCGTCTCCTTTCGTCTGCGCTCGACCGGCTCAGGACGATCCGGGCGATGCGCGGCGATGAATCCCGGGCCGGCGGCACCCTGCCGACCAGCTCCAGGTAGTTGTCCCCGGGCCAGATGGCGCCGAGGACGGATGGGTGGCGGGCGCCGGTGCACCCGGGCAGGCTGTTGGGGCGCCCATGGAGGGCCTCGTGCCCGAGAACCGCGAAGCACAGGGCTTCCTTGGCGGCCGCCGGCAGACCGCCATCGTCGACAGGCTGCAGGCGCGGCAGGACAGCGCCGGACGGCGTCTCGCGCGCCATGGCCCGCTCGAGCGCCGACATCAGGGCGGGGTTGCGCGTCCCTCCGCCGGACAGGTGGATGACCGCCGGCCAGGCCGGCGACCAGCGCGCGAGAGCCCCGGCCACGGAACGGGCGGTGAGCTCGGTCGCCGTGGCGAGGACGACGAATTCGTCCAGCCCCAGCGCCCGCCCGGCGGCGACGAGCCTCGTCACCGCAGCCTCGCCGAAGCGCTCGCGGCCGGTGCTCTTGGGCGGAGCGCGGTGGAAGTACGGATCGTCCATCAGCTGGTCGACGAGGCTGCGCGACGGTCGCCCAGCTGCCGCCCCCGCACCGTCCCGGTCGAGCGGCTGGCCCAGCAGCCGCCGTGCGACGCCGTCGATGAGCGAGTTGCCGGGCCCGGTGTCGAAGGCGATGGCCTCGAACGGCGCGCCGGCCGGGACGACCGTCACGTTGGCCATCCCACCGAGGTTCAGCGCTGCCACGGTGCGCGCCTCCTCGCCGAACAGGAGCGCGTCCACGAAGCTGACGAGCGGCGCTCCCTGGCCGCCCGCCGCGATGTCCCGCGGCCGGAAGTCGGCCACGACGGTGCGGCCCGTCCGCTCGGCGATGACCGCCGGCTGGCCGATCTGGAGCGTCCCCACCGCACGGCCGTCGGCGTCGACGTGGTGATGGACCGTCTGGCCGTGCGAGGCGACGAGATCGATCGATTGGAGGGGGATGCCGGCCGATGCCGCGGCCCGCGCGGCGACGTCGGCGAACAGCTCCCCGATCGCCATCGACGCCGAGGACAGCTCGGCGGGGGCGACCGCCGCCGCTTCCGACCAGCCGACGATCGCCTCGCGCAGGTCGGCCGGCCAGGGCTCCTCCGTCCAGCCGGTGAGCGACACGTCCAACGTCGTGCCGCGCGCCTCGACCTCCACCACGGCCGCGTCGACCGCGTCGAGCGAGGTGCCGCTCATCAGCCCCAGGACGCGCACGTGCCTCAGCCCTTCAGGGCGCCCACGCGGACGCCCTCCAGGAAGTGCCGCTGGAACAGCAGGAAGAGGAGGATCATCGGCACCGCTCCCACCACCGCCCCGGCCATCTGGAGGCCGATGTTCGAGCTGAACTCCTGCTGGAGCAGGGCGACGCCGACGGGCAACGTGAGCAGGTTGCGGTCCGAGAGGACGATGAGCGGCCAGAGGAAGGCGTTCCAGGCGCCCACGAAGCTGAAGATCCCGACGGTCGCCACCGCCGGCCGCGACAGCGGCATGACGATCCGCCAGAAGACCTGCCACTCGCTGGCACCGTCCACGCGCGCCGCCTCCTCGAGCTCGACGGGCAGCGACTGCATGAACTGGCGCATCAGGAAGATGCCGAAGACGTCGGCGATGCTGGGCGCGATCACGCCCAGCAGATGGTCGTTCAGGCCGAGGTTCGTGATCAGGATGAACCGCGGGACGAGCGTGACGTGGACCGGGATCATCAGGCTGCCGACGATCAGCGTGAAGAACAGGCCCTTGCCCGGGAACCGCTTGCGGGCGAACGCGTAGCCGGCCATCGAGTCGAAGATGACGTGCCCGACCATGATCGCGGTCGCCACCAGGAGGCTGTTGAATGCCCACAGCAGCACCGGCGCCTGGGCGAACAGGCTTCGCAGGTTGTCGAGCGTGGCGTCCAGCGGGAAGAGCGTGGGCGGGACGCGGATGGCTGCCGCGCTGGGCGTCAGCGCGGTGGTGATCATCCAGTAGAACGGGAACAGGCCGACGATCGCGACCGGGACCAGCACGCCGAGGCTGGCCAGCCGGTGGCGGCGGGACTGCCGGCGGCCGGCGGCCGTGCCCCCGGTGACGTCCGCCGCCGGGACCGCCTCGGGGAGCAGCGGCACGGGCATGGCCGGGCGCGGTTCGGCCGCTCGCGGCGTGCGCACGCGCCCGTCGCCGACCATCAGTACTGCACGTCCGAGCGCAGGGCACGGAACTGGAGCACCGAGACGGTCGCGATGACCACGAACAGGAGAAACGCCTGTGCCGAGGCGACCCCGTAATCACCGAACCGGAAGCCGGTGCGCCAGATCAGGTAGACGATCGTGTGGGTGGCATAGCCGGGGCCGCCGCCGGTCATCACGTAGACTCGCTCGAAGACCTCGAACGCGGCGATCGTGTAGACGATCGCCACGTACAGCGTGATCGGCTTGAGCAGCGGCACGGTGATGTGGCGGAACTTGGCCAGGGCCCCGGCCCCTTCGGTCTCCGCCGCCTCGTACAGCTCCTGCGGGATCCCCGCCAGCGCAGCGGAGTAGAGCACGACGCCGACCGCCGGGATCGTGAGGACGGAGGACAGGATCACGGACCACAGCGCGACGGTTGCGCCGGCCAGTGGCGAGGGATCGGAGATGAAGCCGACCGGTCCCGCCCCGAAGAGGCTGAGGACGTGGTTGGCCAGCCCCCACGGGTTCGCGTTCAGGATCCACTTCCAGACCAGCGCGATGAACACCGCAGAGGTCACCGCGGGCAGGTAGTAGGCCGCCCGGAAGAAGGTCCGCAACCGCGGCGGCAGCGGGTGGATCAGCGTCGCGAGGACCATGGCGACGAGCACCCAGACCGAGACCGTGAACACCGAGTAGATGACCGTGTTGAGGGCGGCCTGCCGGAAGATCGGATCCCGCAGCAACGCCAGGTAGTTGTCCAGCCCCACCCAGGTGCTGCCGCGGAACCCGAACTCCTGGAAGGAAAGGATGAACGACCAGCCGAGCGGGACGAAGATGAAGACGAGGAAGAACAGCAGGCTGGGCGCGACGAACAGGTAGCCCGCGCCGAAACGGTCCCAGAAGCGCCGGACCCGGCCGGCGCTTCTGGCGACTGGAGAACTCGCGGTCACGCTCGTCGCGCCCCGTGCCCGACTACTGGCCCAGCAGCGGCGTCACCTGCTCGCCGATGGCGTCGAGCGCCTCCTGGGGGCTCTTCTGGCCGGAGACGGCCAGCTGGATCTCCGGGTGGATGAAGGAATCGACCTTCGCCCAGTCCTCGATCAACGGCATGAACCGGACGTTCGGGAGCATCTCCTCGAACGGCGCCATCTCCGGCGTCGTCTCGGAGACCTTGATCGACTGGCGCGTGCCGGGAGCGAGGTACCAGCCGGGGACGTCGGCCGCCACCTCCGCGCTGGTCAGGTAGCGGCCCAACCGGTGAGCCGCCGCCATGCGCGCCGGGTCGTCCTTCTGGGGCACGGCATAGGTGCCCATGCCGCCGACCGTGACGGCCTCGCCGGCGTCGCCGATGGGAGGCGGCAGGACCGTGAACTCCACGGCGTTGGCCTTCAGGTTCGTGATGCTGCCGGAGCCGCCGGTCATCATCGCGAAGCGGCCGTCGATGAAGCCCTGCTCGACGTCGGGCAGCGCGATCGTCGTGCTGTCCGGCGGCAGCGCTCCGGCCTCGAAGAGGTCGGCCAGCACCTGCAGGCCCTTGACACCGGCCGGGCTGTTGAGGGTGTACGTGCTGTTGTCCTCGCTCAGGACGGTGGCGCCCTGGTTGTACAGGAGCGTCAGCTCGTTGACGCTGGCCGGTCCCATGTAGGTCGCGAAGCCGTACACGTTGTCGCCGGTCAGGTCCTGGGCCAGCTGCTGGAACTCCTCGACGGTCCAGTCGGCGTCGGGGATGTCCACGCCGGCGGCCTCGAAGATCGAGTTGTTGAGATAGAAGCCGACGGGCGGCACCCACTGCGGCCAGGCCAGGTGCTGGCCCTCATAGGCCACCCCCTCGAGGAGGTTGGGCAGGATGTCCGCCTTGTCCTCGTCGGTCAGGTACTCGTCGATGGGCGACAGGACGCCCTGGGCGCCATAGCCCGGCAGCCGGTCCGATGCGATCCGGAAGAGGTCCGGGCCGTTGCCGGCCGCGATGGCCGTATCCAGCCGGGCCAGCCCCTGGTCGTCGAACGGGATGCCGGTCACGACGATGTCGAGGCCGGGGTTCTTGGCCTTGTAGGCCGCGACTGCGGCATCGACCAGCTTCGCGGAGGCCGTTGCCCCGCCGGGCGCGTAGCCCAGGTGCCACCAGTCGATGGTGCCCTCGTACGCGGCGGTCGCGGCCGGTTCGCTGGCCGTCGGTTCGCTGGCCGCCGGTGCGCTACCCGTCGGTGCGCTGCCGCCAGGCGAGCTCGCTCCAGGCGAGCTCGCGCCAGGGGAGCTGCCGCCCGACGGGCTCGCGCCCGGCGACTGGCTCGTGGCGCAGGCCGCCAGCGCCAGCGCGAGGGTCAGGATGAGCGGCCCGATGGCCGATCTGCTTCTGGTCATGAAAGGCTCCTCCTTCAGCTTCCCGGACGTGGGTGATGCGCGGACCCAATGCCGGCTTCGAGCGGGCCGTCCCGGGCGAGCGCCAGGGCACCGCTGGCTGGCTCGGCGGTCAGCGGTGCCACGCCGTAGCCCCGGTCCTGTCCGTGCAGTCGCTCCGCGAGCTCCGCCAGCAGCGGTGAGCCCGGACGGAGCAGCCCACCGGCAGCGACGACCGTGATCGGCAGGCCCGGCGGCAGATTCAGCCGCCGCCAACAGGTGCCAACCGCGAGCGCGAGGTCCGCGGCGGCTGCAGCCACGATCGAAGCACTGACCGCGTCGCCGGCGGCGAGGTCGAGCACGATCCTCGCCAGGCCGGCCACCTCCGACACGGACCGTGCCGGGTAGCACCGCTCGCGAAGCGCCGCGACGTCCTCGACCCCGAGCGCGGCGGGAATCGCTTCGCTGAGACGGGTGGGTGCGCCGCGACCGTCTGCCGACTGGCTGACCGCCCGCAGGGCGCGCCGGGCGATGTCGTAGCCGCTTCCCTCGTCACCCAGCAGGTGGCCCCAGCCGCCGACGGTGACCTCGCGGCCATCGGCTGCCCGGCCGTACACGGACGAGCCGGTGCCGGCCACGACGGCGATCCCGCTCCGGACACCCGCCGCCGCGAGCAGCAGGCGGGCATCGTGGGAGATCAGGACCTCGTCGGCGTCGAGGGCTTCGAGCGCCACCCTGCGCAGGGAGTCCCGGACCGCCGGTCGCTCCGAGCCGGCGACGCCGATCCAGGCCGCCACGGCCCGGCGATGGCCGACGGAGTCGAGCGCCCCACGTGCCGACGCTGCCAGCGCGGATCGGAATCCATCGAGCCCAGCCACGTTCGGGTTGGCTGGCCCGCCCTCGCCCCTGCCGAGCACGCTGCTGCGGTCGCCGGCCAGGCAGACCGTCTTGCTGCCACCCGCGTCGAAGCCGAGGAAGAGCGGCTCAGCCATCGACTCGCTCCCCGTGGGGCGCCTCGATCAGGCTGTCGAGCGACACGCCGCTGCCCAGCAGCCGGCGGCTCTCGTCCGCGTCGACCCCGCGGGCCAGCATTACGATCGCCACACGGGCGGACCAGCCGGCGGCGTCAAGGGCGCGATCCACGGCCGGACCCGCCTGACCCGTCACCTGCTCGACGATGCCCCGGGCCCGGCGTCGCAGCTTCGCGTTCGTCGCCTGGACGTCGATCATCAGGTTGCCGTGCACGCGCCCGCGGCGAACCATGACCCCGGTGGTCAGCATGTTGAGGACCAGCTTCTGCGCCGATCCCGCCTTGAGCCTCGTCGAGCCGGCGATCACCTCCGGGCCGACCAGCGGGTGAATGGCGATCGCGACGGCAGTGGAGAGCGGCGTCGGGTGATCGCAGCACAGCCCGATGGTCAGGGCCTCGCGCCGGCGAGCCTCGTCGATCGCGCCAAGCACGAACGCGGTGCGGCCGCTCGCGGAGATGCCCACCACCGTGTCCTTCGGCTCGACCGCGAGCCTTCGCATCTCGTCGACGCCGCCGCCGGCTTCGTCCTCGGCGCCCTCCCGCGGCCGGGTCACCGCGTCCGGTCCGCCGGCCATGACGGCGACCACGGTGCCGCTCGCCACGCCGAACGTGGGCGTCACCTCCGCCGCCTCGATCACGGCCAGCCGCCCGCTCGTTCCGGCGCCCACCAGCACGAGGCGACCGCCGCCCTCCAGGCGGGCGGCGACGGCATCCACGGCACGGCCGATGGCGAGCAGCTGACGGCCCACCGCCCGCGCCACGCGTGCGTCCTCCGCGTTCATCAGCCGCAGCAGGTCGGCCGTCGAAAGCTGCTGCAGCGAACGAGCCGAGTCGTTGGGCTGCTCGGTTGCCGGCATCTCCCGGTCCGCCGCCGGGGAGGAGCCCCGAGCCGTGCCGGTCATGCGGCGAGCCCGCGATCGGGAAGGTCCACCGGGAGCCGGCCAGGCCAGCCGGCGCGCCCGGTCAACGCTTCGGCGAGCGCCTCGAGCGTGGCCGGCACATCGGCGTACGCGGCGATGGCGCCGGTTGTCGGGGCCAGCCGGGCCAGGTCGTAGGGGTTGCGCAGTGCGACCAGCAGCGTGGGCCGGTCCCCGGCGGCGATCCGGCTGACGAGCTCGCGCTCCTCGTCCCACAGATAGGCGTCGCGGGTGGCCAGGATGACGAGCTCCACGCCTGCGACGGCGTCGATCGCCGCGTGCCGCCCGGCCGCGTCGTCGGCTCCCGAGATGACGATCTCGCGCATGCGCGGCAGGTACCCCGTCAGCGCCGCAGCGACGGTCGGCGCCGTCGCCGCCTCCTCGACGGGACTGGGACGCCGGCTCGCGAACTCGATCACCGCCACGGAGGTGGATGGCGCGAGCGGCAGCAGCTCGGACCCGCGCAGCAGGGTCAGCGACCGCCGCGCGACGGTTCCTGCCAGCTCGAGATGGGACGGATCGGGCAGGACCCGCGGCGACGGAGACGGAGGCAGGGCGGTCAGCCGGTCCTCCAGGCGAGCGGCCCGGCCCAGCGCCTCGAGAACACGCGCCTCGGTGAGCGCACCCGACTCGATTGCCGCCTGCAGCCCTCGGACGGCCTCCGCCTGGTGCTCCCGCATCGGCATGACGGCATCGGCCCCGGCGACCACGGCTTCCAGGCAGGCGGCGGCGATCGGTCGTCGGTCGGCCAGGGCGCGCATGACCATGGCGTCGGTCACCAGGAGGCCCTCGAACCGGAGTTCATCACGCAGCAGCTCGCGCAGGATCCGGGCAGAGACGGTGGCCGGCAGACCGTCGGTCAGCCCGTCGTAGACGACATGGGAGGCCATCACGATGTCGACGCCGGCCGCGACGGCCGCTCGGAAGGGAGGAAGGTCTGCCTGCCGGAGCGCCTCGATGCCGCCGCCGACGGTCGAGACGGCGAGGTGCGAGTCCACCGGCGTCCGGCCATGGCCGGGGAAGTGCTTGGCGGTTGCGGCGATGCCGGCGTCGCGGTAGCCGCGCACGGTGGCGGCCCCGAGTCGCGCGACCAGCTCCGGCGAGGAGCCGAACGTCCGGGCGCCGAGCGTCGGGTTGCGCGGGTCGCCTGCCAGATCGAGGACCGGCGCGAGGTTCACGTCGATGCCGAGCGCGGTCAGCTCCTCGCCGGCGGCCCGCGCCACCGCGTAGGCGAGCTCCTCCGAGCCGGTCGCCGCCACGGCCATGGCGCTCGGAAAGCGGGTGACCGGGGCGCCGATGCGGGTGACGTGGCCGCCCTCGTGGTCGATGGCGATGCGCAAGGGCCCGGCGGCGTGCTTCCGCAGCTCCGCGGTCAACCGGCGCAGCTGATCGATCCCCCGGATGCTCGCCCCGAAGAGCACGACGCCGCCGATGCCCTGCTCGAGCAGGGCCCGTGACGGGTCGTCCACCTCCGGCCCCGGCAGCTCCATCCACGCCAGTCCCGCAGCGGCCGAGGCCGCGTCGAGCCTGCCTCGCTGGCGGACGGACGCGCTCACCGGGTCACCCAACGCCCGCTCATCGCAGCTCGACGTGCAGCTGGAACCGGTCGCCGCGGTACACCGACCGGACGAACTCGACCAGGCGACCGTCGACGCTGGAGGTGAGCCGGTCGATGCGCAGCACGGGGACCCCGTCCGGCAGGTGCAGCAGCTGGCGCTCCTCCTCGACCGGCTGCGACGCCTCGATGGTCTGCTTCGCCGAGCCGGTGACGACGCCGTACTCCGTGCGAAGAACCTCGTAGAGGGAGTTCCGGGAGAGGTCGCACCGGAGCAGGCCCGGGCACAGCGCGTGCGGCAGATGGGCGGTCTCGAGCGCGAGCGGCTGCTCATTGGCCAGGCGCAGACGCCGGATGCGCACGAGCTCCGACCCGGGCGCCACCTGCAGGGCGCCGGCGAGCTCGAGGGGCGCCGACAGCAACTCCTGCGCCAGCACCTGGCTGGCCGGCCGCATCCCGCGCGCCGTGATGTCCTCGGTGAAGCTGGAGAGCCGCTGCAACGGCTGCTCGATCTTCCGGTCGGCCACGTAGGTGCCCTTGCCCGACCTGGTGTACAGGGTGCCGTCGCTCATCATCTCGAGCATGGCCTGCCGGATGGTCATCCGGCTGACGCCCAGTGCGGCGCTCAGCTCTCGCTCGGACGGGATCCGCTGGTGTGCCGACAGCTCTCCGGTGGCGATCGCCCGCTCCAGGATCGCCTTGATCTGCTGAAAGATCGGCGTGGGGCCGAGGCGATCCAGCGAGGCTTCCGAGCCGATGATCCCCACGTCGCCTCCGTTACGGCGCCTTTGGTCCGCCCGGGCGTTCACTGCCTAGACCGGTCTAGGCCAGTATGTTCCACGCGTCAAGTCCCTGTCGGCCGAGAGTCCCTGGCCGGCGAGATGGCATTGCGACCTACACTCCCGGGATGCGGATCGCTCACGTTCGCGAGCGTCACGCGCCGGCGGGCGCCCCGTGGCGTCTCGCCGCCGGGCTCGAGCGGGGCTGGCTGGATCTCGAGATCGCCCGCCGTCGGGCGGTCGCCGCGGAGCCGGGCCGCCGTCACGACGCGGTGCTGTACCGGCAGCCGCTCGGCACGCTCGACGAGCATCTCGCTCGTGGGCTCCGGATCGAGGCGCTCGGCGAGCTGATCGAGCGGTTCGACGGGCCGCACGACGAGGACGATGGGGCGATTCTCGATGAGGGCGACCTCGTCTTCGGGCCGCCGGTCCTGCGGCCGCCGTCCCTGCGCGACTTCTACGCCTTCGAGCGGCACGTGGCCACGATGTGGCGCCGGCGCGGCCAGGACGTGCCCGAGGCGTGGTACCGCCTGCCGATCTTCTACTTCTCGAACGTGTCGGAGATCCGCGGACCGGACCAGCCGGTCTGGGCGCCGCGCGGCTGCCGGGAGCTGGACTTCGAGCTCGAGGTGTGCGCGGTCGTCGACACGCCGGCGGTGGACCTGCCGGCGGAACGGGCGGAGGAGGCGATCGGCGGCTACACGATCCTCAACGACTGGTCCGCCCGCGACCTGCAGCGCGACGAGTCGACGGTCCGCCTCGGACCGGCCAAGGGCAAGGACTTCGCCGCCACGATCGGGCCGTGGCTCGTCACCCCGGACGAGCTCGCCGACGCGCGCCAGGGCAGCGGCTACGACCTCGGGATGACCGCCCGCGTGGGCGACGTCGAGATCAGCCGCGGACGATGGGCGGATGCTCACTTCTCTTTCGGGCAGATGCTCGAGCGCGCGTCCGCGGACGTGCGCGTGCGGCCGGGCGACCTGCTCGGCAGCGGCACGGTGGGGACCGGCTGCCTGCTCGAGGTCAGGGAAGAGACGCTCGGCCGGTGGCTCGAGCCGGGCGACGAGGTCGCCCTCGCCGTCGAGCGCCTGGGCGAGCTCAGGACGCCGATCGTCGAGCGGCCCGATCGCCGCTGACGCATCACCCCAGCGGACCGGCACGCCGTCGTACCGACGGCCATGGCCGCGGCGGTCGCTCAGAGCAGGACGACCGCTCCAGCGCCCAGCGCCGCGGTCACCACGAAGACCGCATATCGGAGGAGCCAGACTCCCGGCTGGGGCTCGGGTGCGGCGAGCTCACGTGGCGCGACGACGAGCATCGCGTAGAACGTCGCCGATCCGGCGAGCACGGCGAAGACCACGATCCCCGCCAGGGCAGGCGTGCCCGGCATCGTCGCGTCGCCGGCGAACAGCGCCCGTCCGAGCTCCGCCAGGTCGAGCCCCTCGAACAGGGACGCCACGAACCCGGTGAACCAGCCGGCCGCGACGAGCACGAACGGGGTCACGAGGATGCGCCGCCTTCCCTCCTGCAGAACCGGCAGACGATCGCCGAACGCGAAGGCGGCGACGACCGCCGTGAAGGTCAGCAGGGCGAGGAGCCAGCTGGCGTCCAGACCGAGGTGCTCGGACACGTCCGCCCCGACCAGCCCGATGCCCCCGAGCAGCGGCCCGGCGAACAGCCAGCCCCGGAGCCCGTCGGGATCGAGCCGCTCCTGGCCGGGGTTCCGGGTGGCCACGGCCGCGATCGCGCCGAGCACGGCGACGAGCTCGACGACCCCGCGGAGCGGATCCCGGCCATCCGGCGATCCGCGGACGAGCGCCGCGAGCAGCGGCACAGCGCCCAGGTTGGCGGCAGCGAGCGCCAGGTCCTCGATCCGGAGAGCAGCCGGCGGGCCCGTGCGGATGGTCGTCACGACCGCCATTGTGCGGTGCCGTCCGACGCCGGGAACCCTCGGCGCGCTGTGGTTCGGGAGAACGGTCGGAGTAGGATCAGGCGATGTTCTACCTGTCGCTCGGGGATGTCCCGCACAAGCGCCACACGCAGCACCGCGCGCCGGACGGATCGCTCTACGCCGAGGAGCTGTTTGGCGTCGAGGGCTTCCACGGCCGGAGCTCGCTCCTGTACCACCTCGTTCCCCCGACCCGGACGCACAAGGTCGAGGCGGTCCGGCGGGTCAAGCTCGAGGAGGCCGACGACGACGCGCACCACCACCGGCTGATCAACACGAAGGACCTCGAGCCGAAGGGTGACGCCGTCGACGGGCGGGTGCCGCTGTTCTTCAACGGCGACCTCGCGATGGGCGTCGCGCGGCCGGCCGGCGCGATGCCGGCGGACACCTTCTATCGCAACGGCCAGGCGGACGAGATGATCTTCGTCCACGAGGGGACCGGGACGTGGTCGACCGTGTTCGGCCAGTTCCGCTACGGACCGGGCGACTACCTCGTGATCCCGATCGGGACGACCTGGCGGCTCGATCCGGACGACGGCAGCTCGCAGAGGATGCTCTGGCTGGAGTGCCCCAGCGAGCTCGAGCCGCCGAAGCGCTACCGCAACGACTACGGTCAGCTGCTGGAGCACAGCCCCTACAGCCAGCGCGACATCCGATCGCCCGAGTGGGTCGGGCCGCGGACGGACCAGGGCGAGTTCGTCGTACACGTCAAGGTGCGCGACCGGATCACCGCCTATCACTACCGGCATCACCCGTTCGGCGTGGTCGGCTGGGACGGCTACCTCTGGCCGTACATCTTCAACATCGGCGACTTCGAGCCGATCACCGGCCGCATTCACCAGCCGCCGCCGGTGCACCAGACGTTCGCCGGCCGCAACTACGTCGTCTGCTCCTTCGTGCCGCGCAAGTTCGACTACCACCCCCTCGCCATCCCCGCCCCATACAACCACAGCAACATCAACAGCGACGAGGTCATCTACTACGTCGCCGGCAACTTCATGAGCAGGCGCGGAGTCGACGTCTCCTCCTTCACGCTTCATCCCGGCGGCATCCCACACGGGCCTCACCCGGGCACGGTCGAGGCGTCAATCGGCAAGGAGGGCACCGAGGAGCTGGCCGTGATGGTCGATACCTTCCACCCGCTCACCCTGACCCGCGAGGCGTCGCGCCTCGAAGACGAGTCATACCCCTACAGCTGGATCCCGCCCGAGGACGGCGAGCAGCACGCGCGTGAGCTGGCCGAGCGCGGTCCCGAGGCGTATCCGGACTAGAGCTCGCCCGGCTGGCCCGACTGTCGCCAGCCCTGGTGATCGGCCAGGTAATCCTCCCCCGAGCCTGACTGCCAGTGCAGCTCGCCGTCGACCATCACGAACGGATCCATCAGCAGCGGCGCAAACTCATCCATCTCGAGCGCCAATGCCGATTCGACGATCACCTGCGGCGGCGTGCTCAACGGGAAGCTGATCAGGCGGCCGGCAGATGGGGCAAGGAAGACCTGGTCCGCATCCCCGAACAACCGCACGAGCTCGTCCTCCAGCAGCAGGACCGACGCAGCGACGCCTGCCGGCGTGTCGAGCAGGCGGGCGAGCCGGCCGCGGACTACTCCCACCGTCGCCTGCGTCGAGCTGACCTTCGCCAGCCGATCGGCGAGGTTGGCCATCCCGGCATCCAGCAGCTGAGCCGGCGTGCACTCCCATCGCTGGGCGATCTCGCCGTCAACGACGGCCATCGCTCCGCCAAGGTCCAGCCCGATCTCGACGGCGCAGCCCAACGGGGTGACAGCCCGAACAACTGGCTCATCCGGCCTGTCGAAGCCCGGACGCGCAAGCACCGGCATGACGCGCGCCTGAGCCCATTCCCAGGAGACGGGCCGCGGCATCGCGCTCGCAGCAGCGATCACGCTCTGCTCGGTAGCAATCTGGCCGCTCAGGCGCAGCCGGCGCCGCCACATCCGGAGATGGTGTGGTCGCTGGCTTATCGGCCACTTATCTGGGCACCGCCCGAAGCGCTATCGTGGACGGATGAGCGATACGTTTGCCCCGGGTGCTCGTGCTGGCATTGACTTCGAGGGTCGGCTCGACGACATCAGACGGCGCCTCGATGAGGTCGCGCCGGCACCGCTGCCGGCCGGGCTGACCGACCCTGACCCGGGCGGCGAGGAGCGCTGGGAAGCGGCCCAGGTGTGGGCCCACATGGCCGAGTTCGTCGGCTACTGGCACGACCAGCTGCGCTCGGTCATCGCCGAGTACGCCGGCGATCCAGTGCCCTTCGGGCGCACGAAGCGAGACGCGGCACGCATCGCCGCAATCGAGTTGGGCCGGCACGAGCCGGTCGACGAGCTGGCGCGCCGGACGCGCGAGGCGCTCGCCGCGGTCACGGGCGACCTGGCGGGGCTATCGACCGCCGAGTGGAAGGCGGCCGGGCTGCACGAGACGGTCGGGGTGATGGACCTGGAGGCGATCGTCGAGCGCTTCATCGTCGGCCACATGGAGGAGCACCTCGACCAGCTGAAGGGGCTCGCCACCGCCACCGCCACCGCCACCGACTGATGGACGTCTACCTCGAAAGTGGCTAGCGACGCGTGTTCGGCGCCGCAGTCGAGTGGCCGGCTGGCGCCTGGCCAGGGCTAGCGGCCGCGGCCCTCGCGGACCACGCTGCGCAACATGAACAGCGCGTTGGCTGGTCGCTCGGCCAGCCGGCGCATGAAGTACGGGTACCACTCGGCGCCAAAGGGCACGTAGACGCGCACCGTCCAGCCCTGCTCCACGAGCCAATCCTGCAGGTCGCGGCGCACTCCGTAGAGCATCTGGAACTCGAATTGCTCGGGGCCCACGCCGTGCTGGTCGGCCAGCTGGATGGCCCGCGCGATCAGCCCCTCGTCGTGCGTCGCGAGGCCCGGATAGCGACCGGCCAGCATCAGCCGTTCCATCAGCTGGGCAAAGCTCTCGTCGACGTCGACCTTGCGTGCGAAGGCCACCGACGGCGGCTCGTCGTATGCGCCCTTGCACAGGCGGACTCGGATCTGCTCGCCGATAAGCTGCTCGATGTCCGCCGCCGAGCGGCGCAGGTACGACTGGATGACCACGCCGACGTCGTCGTAGCCGCCGTGCAGCGATCGTGCGATCTCGAGCGTGACGTCGGACTTGGTGTGGTCCTCCATGTCGATCCGGACGAAGGCACCCAGCTGAGCGGCGCGCTCGACGACTCTCGCCACATTGGACCGGCACAGCTCCGGATCGATGCCCAGGCCCATCTGGGTGAGCTTGATCGACACGTTTGCCTCGAGGCCGCGCTCCGATAGCGCGTCAAGCGCCTCGAGGTAGCGGTCGGCGGCGGCCTGAGCGCTTTCCGGTGAGCTCACCGACTCGCCCAGCACGTCAAGCGTCCAGCGCAGGCCCTGTTCACGCAGCCGTTCGAGGACCGTGAGGGCGTCCTCCAGCCGCTCGCCGGCGATGAAGCGGCGAACCATCGGCCGGGTAAGCGGGAAGCCGGTCGCGACCCTGGCCAGCCAGCGCCGCCGCGACGCCCACAGGAAGAGGTTGCGCGAGACTCGTGCGGGCAGCTCGGCCACGCCCGGCCGGGCCGCGCGCTCAGCGCTGGCCTGCTCGAGCTCGGCGGCGCGGCGTTTGAGCTCGGCCTGCAAGGCGCCCTCGGGCAGAACGCCGGCCAGCGAGCCGTCAGGCTGCTCGTATTGGCGGCACTCCAGGTTGATCGGCGTTCGGGGCGGCGGAGGCAGCACATCCTGGCCGTCGAGCCGCAGGGTGGGCGAGCCATGAAAGCCGAGCCCGGCGGCATGGTCCAGATCGGCGACGTAGATCCGCTGCAGCCCGCCGTCGACGCCCACCTCTTCCAGCGCCGTCCGCACGGCCTGCTCGGATTCGGCGGCATGGCGACAGCCGGGTGTGATCAGCAGCTCGGCACGCATGCCAGCGAGAGAGCCTGTGCTCACGTTCCCTCGAGGCAGCCCACCACCTCGTCGGGCAGGCCCGGAAAGCCGCCGTCACCCTCACCCGTCACGAAGTCGTAGGGAATACCGGACCACTGCCCAGGCAGCTGCTCGTATACCCGCGGTGGGCCCTCCCCAAAGAAGCCAACCCAGTCAGGTGAGCTGAAGCCCTCGCTGTCAAATGGCGCCACGGCGGCAATGCCCCATACCTCGTCGCTGCGCTGCTCGATCAGCCAGCGGCCGGCAAACGAAGGGTCCGTCGACAGCCGCCCCTTGACGTACCAGCGCTGCACGACCGGGTAGTGCGGCTCGATGATCCACCACACGTCGGGGCCGGTGAAGTAGCGCAGCTCGGCCATCTCCAGCTCCGATTCGAGGCCCATCTCGAGGGTCAGCCGCTCGAGGCCCTCCCCGTGCTCAAAAGAGCCGGCCGGCGAGCTCTGCCAGCCTTCGACGCACGAACCGGATGGCGACCCACCACTGGCCACGGTTCGCGCCGGGCTTGGGCTGGGACTCGGCGCTGTCGAAGCTGTCGGGGCGGGTTCGGGGGTCTGTTCGGTCGGGCTGGGCTCCGGCGAGGCCGTCGGCGATGCGGTCGCAGCCGAGGTGGGATCGGCCGTCGGGCTCGCTGCAGGGCCTGCGCCGGCACAGGCCCCCGAGAGGGCGACGACCAGCAGCAGCACCGACGCGGACGGACCGCGCCGCCTCACTCCGGCTCCTCGGAAGTGTCCGCCTCCAGGCCGCGGGCCAGCTCCTCGGTCCGCCGATAGGCCGCCCAGACCGCCTCCGAGAGCACCGTCCGCAGCCGGCCCGACTCGAGCTCGTGCAGCGCGGCCGCGCTGGTGCCGCCGGGCGATGTGACCATGTTACGCAGCTGCGCCGGATGCAGGCCACTCGACTTGGCGAACAGCGTGCTGCCCTCGAGCGTCTCGACGACCAGGTCGTGGGCGACGTGGCGCGGGAAGCCCAGGTGGACGGCGGCGTCGATCAGCGACTCCATCACGAGGAACAGGTACGTCGGACCCGTGCCGGAGACGGCGGTCGCCATGGCGACCAGCTTCTCGTCATCGACCTCCATCTCAGAGCCCAGGGAGCCGAGCAGCAGTCGCGCCTGCTCCCGTTGCGCGTCGGTCACCTGCGGCGTCGCGTACCAGACGGTCATGCCACGTCCCAGCTGGGCCGGCGTGTTGGGCATGCTTCGGGCAATCTGACGATGGCGCAGCACGTTGGCCAGCGCCCGCGAGCTGGCTCCGGCAATGATGCTGATGACCAGCTTGCCGTCGCGCAGCGCCGGCTGGATCTCGCGCCCGACGCGGACCAGCATCTGCGGCTTGATCGCGAGCACGACCACGTCCGCCTGCTCGACTGCCGCCGCGTTGTCCTCGACGGCGTTGATGCCGTAGCTACTGACCAGCTCGTCACGCCGGTCGGCGCGCGGGTGGCTGGCGTAGATCTGCGCTGGGGCGACCTGCTCGGCGCGAAGCAGCCCGGCGATCATCGCCTCGGCCATCACGCCGGAGCCGATGGTCGCGATGGTGGCGTCCCTGAGTGACATGGCGGCGAGTATAGGGTCGGCTGCGGAGCCGATCAGCGGACGCGGATGATGGCCAGCCCGTCGTGACCCTTGGCTCCGACGACCTGCATGACCGCTGCCTCGAGCCGATCATCGGCGGCCACCTTGGCCAGGAAGCGCCTGACGCCGACCACGCTCGGGTCCTCGTCCTGCTCGTCCGCGACGGCACCGCCGCGGACGACGTTGTCGGCCACGATCAGCGCACCCGGCCGGCTCAGCCGCACGGCCCAGTCGAGATAGTCGGGGTAGCCGTCCTTGTCGGCGTCGATGAAGACCAGGTCGAATGGCTCCGCATCGCCGCTGCCCAGCTGGGCCAGGCTGGCCAGCGCACGTCCGACGATGACCTCCGCGCGATCGCCCAGGCCGGCACGTTCCAGGCTGGCCCGCGCCACCTGCGCGTGGTGTGGGTCGAGCTCGAGCGTGACCAGCCGGCCGTCCGGCGGAAGGGCCCGGCCAAGCCAGATCGCGCTGTAGCCGGCCAGTGTGCCGATCTCCAGGATTCGCCTCGCCCCGATCGCGCGGGCCAGCAGGTAGAGCAGCCGGCCCTGCGGAGCCGATACCGAGATGGCCGGCAATCCGGCCGCCTGCCCTTCGCGCAGCGCCGCCGCCAGGTGCTCGTCATCTGGCCCGAACAGCTCGCCCAGGTACTCGTCCACCGCGGCCCACGTCTGCTCGCTCATCTCGCCTCCTCGTCCTGTGCTTGCGCCACCCGTGCTTGGCCGTGCACGAAGTAGCGAGTTGTCGTGCTCGCCTCGACCTCGCTGAAGCCTGCACCGCGCAGGCTCGCCAAGAGCTCGTCGGGTGAGTGGTACGCCTTGGGGATGCTGAACTGGCGTCCATCGCTGAGCCGGCGCAGCTGCAGTCCGTCGTCGATCGGCGTGTAGTCGGGGCCCGGTGCCTCATCGATGAAGGCGAACATGCCGCCCGGCTTGAGCCACCGTCGGGCCAGGGCACCGAACTCGGCCAGTCGCTCGCCGCGCACGTGGCTGAGCCAGAAGCCGGCGAATAGGCCGTCGACCTCCCGATCCGGCTCGGCCCAGGCATCGCGCAGGTGGATGTGCGCGCGCAGGCCGTGGGCAACGAGGCGCCGACGGGCCCGCTCGAGCACCTCCTCTGACACGTCGTACAGCCACAACTCACCCTTCTGGGCGAGCAGCGGCGACCACCAGCCCGTGCCGGCGGCCAGCTCGACGATCTCGCCGCCCATGGGCAGCCGGTCCAGCCACAGCGTGACCGTGTCGAGATCGGCCTGGAAGACGGCCCGCTCCAGCGGCGCCAGGCCCGGCCCCGAATAGGCCTCGTCGTACTCGTCGGCTCTCGCTGAGTAGTAGGCGCGCATGGCCGCGTTGTCATCCGCGTGCCGGGCGCGGGATGCTTCCGCCCGCAGCCGCAGCCCCTCGCGCAGGCGGAAGCGCAGGAACTCGTTGTCCTGCGCACGGCCCACGCAATCCGGACACAGTCGGGCGTAGATCTCCAGGTCGTCGCTCCCGCGCGGCTGGTGCGGACGACCACACCAGAGGCAGTTGAATGACGCCGGCCCGTCCGCCTGGCGAGCCTCGGTCACGCTGAAACGCCGAGCGCCAGCCAGCCATCAGGTGGTGCGTCCAGGTCGAGCCCGGCTGGGTCGAGCACCTCAGCCAGCAGCGCGACCCCTTCGACCACGCGCGGCCCCGGGCGGCTGAAGTAGGCCGAGCCGTCGAGCGCGTAGACCTCGCCCTGCTCGACGGCGCGTAGCTCGCGCAGCCACGACGGCTTCTGCGCCCGCTCCCACTCGGCCGCCGCACGCTGGGCGTCAAAGCCGCACGGGATCAGCAGCAGCTGCTCGGGGTCAACCTCGCGGACCTGCTCCCAGGTCGTCTGCGACGAGGGCTCGCCGGACGTGCCGAGCAGCTCCCAGCCACCCGCCCGGCGAACCTGCTCGGGCACCCAGTGGCCGGCTGCGAAGGGCGGATCGAGCCACTCGAGGCAGACAACCCGGCGCGGTGCGATGCCAGCCAGCCGGCGCTCGAGCACACGGTTCTCGATGTAGGCCAGCCGCTCGCGCAGTATCTCGACCAGGCCCACCGCCTCATCCTCCGCCTCAGCCATCGCACCGACCGTCGAGACCGTGTTGAGGATGCCCTCGATGGAGTTTGGCTCGAGGCTGACCACGGTGGCGTTGGAGCGCAGCGCCCTGACCGCCCGGCCCACCTCGGCGTAGCTCACCGCGCAGACGGCGCACAGCTCCTGAGTCAGGATCAGGTCGGGTCGCGCGTCAGCCAGCGCCGCCCGATCGAGCCGGTAGATCGAGCTGCCGCCATGGACGCTGTCCACGACTCGGTCGTGGATCTCGCGGCTGTCGCCGTCGGCCGGCCCGGCGTCGGATGTCATCACCGGCACCGTCGTCGCTTCGGGCGGGAAGTCGCACTCGTGGGTGCGGCCGACCAGCTCGTCCCCCAGGCCAAGGGCAAAGACGATCTCGGTGGCAGAGGGAAGCAGCGAGACGATGCGCATCGGTCGTCCAGCATAGCCCGGCGCCTGCCGCGATACAGAGCGCGTGCCAGACTGCCCTCGATGGCGCAGCAGCAGCCGGCCGCGTTGCCGGTCGTGGTCGAGGGTGTCGCAAAGCAATTCGGGCGGGCGCAGGTCGTGCGCGACCTGTCCTTCGAGGTCCGGCCAGGCGAGGTGCTCGGCTTCCTTGGCCCCAACGGCGCCGGCAAGACCACGACCATGCGCATGGTCCTCGACATCATTCGACCCGACAGCGGGCGCATCGAGGTCTTCGGCGGCACGCCGGGATTGGCCCAGCAGCAGCGCGTCGGCTACCTGCCCGAGGAGCGCGGGCTGTACCGCGACGTCACCGCCATCGACACGCTGACCTACTTCGGCTCGCTGAAGGGACTCTCCGGCAGCGACGCCCGGCGCCGAGCGGAGAAGCTGCTGCGCGATCTGGGCCTGGGCGACTCGCTGGCCAAGAAGGCGGGCGAGCTGAGCCGTGGCATGCACCAGAAGGTGCAGGTCATCGCGACGGTCCTGCACGAGCCGGATCTGCTCATCCTCGACGAGCCCTTCCAGGGCCTGGACCCCGTCAACGCCCAGATGCTGCGCGAGCTGGTGCTGACTCAGCGCGACCGTGGTGCCGCGGTGGTGATGAGCACGCACGACATGAACGAGGCGCAGGCGCTGTGTGATCGGCTGCTGCTGATCGATCGAGGCCGGCGGCTGCTGTACGGCACGCTGGCCGAGATCCGACGAGGCTTCGCCAGCGGTGCGGTCGAGGTCGAGGGCGTGGGCGTCCCCGCCGATGCGGCAGCGGTCAAGTCGGCCAGCCAGGTTGCCATGGTGGACGGGCACCTCCGGTTCGTGCTGCGCGACGGCGTGGGCCCGGGCGAGCTGTTTCGTGAGCTGGCCGGCACGGGCGCCGAGGTGACTCGCTTCGAGGTCGCCGCACCAACGCTCAAGGAGATCTTCATGCGCGCCGTGGCGGGCGCCCAGGAAACGGACCGGTCCGAGTGAGCCCCAGCCAGCCGGTCGACGACCGCCGCCGCTCCTTCATGCGCCTGATGGCCCTGGTGGCACGGCGCGATTACCTGCGCACGGTCCGGCGACGCGGGTTCATCTTTGCCACGGCCCTGCTGCCGATCGGGATGGCCGGCCTGCTGGCCCTCTCGAGCATGGCCACGCCGACCTTCGAGCCGGCGCCGACCACGAGCCTGACCGTGGTCAATGAATCGACCATCGAGCTGGTCGTGCCTGCCGGGGCGGAGGTGCGCGTGGCCGATCGAGCGACAGCGACCGCGGACCTCGAAAGCGGTCGGCTGGGCGAGTTCTACGTGATTCCCGCGAGGTACTTGGTCGACGCCCAGGTGCAGCGCCTCCGGACCGGCGGGCAAGCGCCGGGGATCGATGAGCTCCAGCGCTGGTCCGGCCACGAGCAGGCCCTGGCAGCGACGTTGCGCCTGTCGTTGCTGAGCGATGCCGGTCTGCCCAGCGAGGTGGTCGAGCGGGTTGTTCAGCCACTGGCCGTAACCGATGTCGGCGTTGGCGGCACCCCCGGCCAGCCCGGGCCAGGACCCGGCCTGCGCCTGCTGCTGCCCTATGCGCTGACCTTCCTGTTCGTTATGAGCATCTTCATCACCAGCGGCTACCTGCTCCAGTCGGTCACGGAGGAGAAGGAGAACCGGGTCGTCGAGATCGTGCTCAGCTCAGTCCCGCCGCAGCCGCTGATGGCGGGCAAGATCCTTGGCCTGGGGGCGGCCGGGCTGACCCAGGTGGCGATCTGGCTGATCACCGCGCTGGTCGCCCTGCCGATCCTCGCCGAGCGGCTGCCGATCC
>JACDAV010000217.1 GCA_013695255.1 Chloroflexota bacterium | reverse complement strand
TCGTAGAGACGCTCGAACTCGTCGTTGCCGTAGTACTCGATCACGATCCGACCGCCGCGGCGCGTCCGGGCCAGGCTGACCTTCGTTCCCAGTGAGCGGCGGAGATCCTCTTCCACCCGCTCCAGATTGGAGTCAGCGGCAGGTCGCGCTCGATCGAGCGCCGTCGGCTTCGGCTCACGAAGTCGCCGAACGAGCTCCTCCGTCTGGCGCACGGACAGCGCCTGGCCCACGATCGAGTCCAGCAGTCGCGCCTGCATCTCCGGCGGCAACCCGATGAGGGCCCGTCCGTGTCCCTCGGTCAGGCGGCCGTCCGAGAGGGCGTCCTGGATCGACGGAGCCAGCTCGAGGAGTCGAAGCGTGTTCGCGATCGTCGACCGCGCCCGCCCGACGCGGGTCGCGACGGCCTCCTGGCTGAGCTCGAACTCCTCGATCAGCTGGCGGTAGGCATTCGCCTCCTCGATCGGCCCAAGGTCCGAACGCTGGACGTTCTCCACCAGGGCCAGCTCGAGCTGTTCGCGGTCGGCAAGCTGCCGGACGACGGCCGGGATGCGCTCCAGACCGGCGAGTTGTGCGGCCCGGAGCCGGCGCTCTCCCGCCACCAGCTGGTACCCGTCCAGCAGCTCCGTGACGAGGACCGGCTGGATGACGCCGTGTTCGGCGATGCTTGCCGTCAGCGATTCCAGGGTGGCCTCGTCGATCCGCCGGCGCGGTTGCCAGGGGTTGGCACGGATTCGCGCGATCGGGATCTCGGTCGTGCCCTGCCCAACGGACCGCTGGGGGATCAGCGCGGCGAGGCCGCGGCCGAGCCCTGCCTGCCGGTCGGGTCGAATCGTCATGCCGGGACGGCCTCCCTCGACTCGGTCGCCACCGGGGGCCGTACGGCGAGGCCATGCCCGTCGCGCTCCCGGAGCTCGGCGGCAAGCCGCCGGTAGGCCATCGCCCCCGGGGAGTCGGGCCGGTAGAGCTCGACCGGCAGTCCATGGCTGGGGGCCTCGGACAGCCGGACGCTCCGCGGCACGATCGTCTCGAACACGGCATCGCCGAGGTGACGGCGGACCTCGGCCGCGACGTCTGCCGAGAGGTTGGTCCGGGCGTCGTACATCGTCATCACCACGCCCTTGATCTCGAGCCGGGGATTGAGATGGTCCCGAACCAGGTGGATCGTCGCGATCAGCTGAGCCAGGCCTTCCAGGGCGTAGTACTCCGACTGGATCGGAATGAGGACCGAGTCCGCAGCGGTCAGCGCATTGACGGTCAGCAGTCCCAGCGACGGGGGACAGTCGAGGAGCACGTATTCGAACTCGGCGGGCGCACTCCTGAGCGCTTTCGCGAGCCGGCGTTCCCGCTGCTCCACCGGGGCGAGCTCCACCTCCGCCCCCGCGAGCGCGATGGAGGAGGGCACCAGCGACAGACCGGGCACCTGCGTGGCGATGATCAGGGACGACAGGTCCGTCAAGTCGACGACCGCGTCGTAGACCGAGAACTCAGAACCGCGCCGGTTGATCCCCAGGCCGCTCGTCGCGTTGCCCTGCGGGTCGAGGTCGATGACGAGGACGTGCTCGCCGGCGAGCGCGAGACAGGTCGCCAGGTTGACCACGGTTGTGGTCTTGCCGACGCCGCCCTTCTGGTTGGCGCAGGCGATCGTCTGGCCCACTCAGGGCCTCGCTGGGGACAGGGTCACGAACACGATTCTACCATCCTGGACTGCTCCTCCTGCCCCAGTCTGCGGGAATGCCATGCACCGCGACTTATCGGGGCACATGGTCGTTTCACGTGAAACATGCGGCCCCGCGATCGGCGCGGGTGTAGGCCACTGCCGCGATGTTTCACGTGGAACGGCTCTCGATGTGCCGCCGTGCAGATACACTGGTCGCGTGAGCACCTCTATGTTGCGAGGGGCACCGATCGAGTCGAGGGACGCGGTCGCCGCGTCGTCGGTGGTCGCGGCCGACGACGAGCGGAGCGGGTGACGAGTGGCGTCCGTCTAGCACGTCAGACCTCGGTCGCGGCCTGCCAGCAGCTGCTGGCCATCGAGCCCCTGCTGGCCAACGTCGACGACGATCTGCTCGCCACCCTCCGGCGTGCGAGCGCGCAGCCGGCCACCCGGCTGATCGGTGTCGTCGACGGTCAGGGACGGATCGTGGGCGTGCTGCCGATCGTCGGCGTGGCAGAAGCCGTCGTCGCCCGCGTCGCACCGGAAGCGCTGCTGGCCGGGATCAACGACGTCGCCGACGTGGCCCGCTTCGGGCATCAGGTCGAGGCGCGGACCGTCGGCGATGTGATGGTCCCACCCGCGACGATCGCGCCGCAGGCGACGATCGGGGAGGCCTTCCAGGTGATGCATACGCGCCGCCTGTCCGGTCTGTACGTCGTCGACGCCGAGGGCCGGCCCGCCGGCTATCTCGACCTGCTCGAGCTGGCCGTCCGCTACGTGGACGCGCTGGAGGCGGACGTGGATCATCCCGATGTCGGTGCCCGCAAGCAGGTGGTCGACCCGCCGGCCCCGCCGGGCGCCTGAGGCGCGATGGACCCGTTCCTCGCCGCGGCGATCTTTCTCGTCACGTACGCGCTGATCGCTTCCGACCGAATCGACAAGACGATCCTGGCGATGCTCGGCGGCCTGGCGATGATCGTGCTCGGCATCGTCGACCAGGAAGAAGCGTTCGCGGCCATCGACTTCAACGTGATCTTTCTGCTGGCCGGGATGATGGCTCTCGCCGGCATCCTCCGGCAGACCGGGTTCTTCCAGTGGATCGCGATCCGATCGGTCAAGATCGCCGGCGGAGAGCCGCTCCGCCTGATGCTCGTGCTGAGCGTCGTGACCGCCGTGCTCAGCGCGCTCCTGGACAACGTGACGACCGTCGTGCTGGTCGCGCCGGTCACGCTCTACATCGCCACGGTGCTGCGAGTCTCCCCGCTGCCGTTCCTGATCAGCCAGATCCTGGCCTCGAACATCGGCGGAACCGCGACGCTGATCGGGGATCCCCCGAACATCCTCATCGGCTCGGCCGCCGGCCTGGACTTCGCCGCATTCCTCGGCAACATGGCGCCGCCGGCCGTCCTCGTGTTCCTCGCCTTCCTCGTCACGGTCCGGTGGCTGTTCCGGGGCGACCTCGAGGTCCACGCAGACGTCCGCGAGACGGTCCTCGGGCTCAACGAGAACGAGGTCATCTCTGACCCCAGGCTGCTGCGGCTCAGCGTCGCCGTCATCCTGGCCACGATCGGCGGCTTCCTGGCGCACGGCCTGCTCGGGTTCGAGCCGGCGACGATCGCACTGCTCGGCGCCACGGTGTTGATGCTGCTCGCGCGCGCAGAGCCGGAGAAGGTGCTTCGCGAGATCGAGTGGCCGACCCTGTTCTTCTTCATCGGGCTCTTCATGCTCGTCGAGGGGATCGTCCACGTCGGGATCATCGAAGGCCTGGCGGATGCCCTCTTCGCCCTGACCGGCGGCGACTTGGCCGTCACCGCCATCGGGCTGTTGTGGGTCAGTGCGATCGCCTCGGCGCTGGTCGACAACATTCCCTACACCGCCACGATGATCCCGCTCGTCCAGCGGCTGGGCGACAGCGGCGTGCCGCTCGAGCCGCTGTGGTGGTCCCTCGCGCTGGGAGCCGACTTCGGCGGCAACGCGACGATCATCGGTGCGAGCGCCAATGTCGTGGTGGCGAACCTCGCCGCTCGCGCCGGGCACCCGATCGCGTTCCGAACGTTCCTCCGCTACGGATCCGTGGTCGTGCTCGAGAGCCTGCTCATCTCGACCGCGTACATCTGGCTCCGGTACCTGTCGTGAGCCCCCTCGTGGCATCGCTGGTGCCGCCGGGCCCGGTCTCGCCGACGCTCGGGGCGGCGAACGCGCCGATCGACGTCCTCGTCGCCCTCTTCGTCCTGCTGATGGCCGCCAAGGCCGGCGAGGAGCTTGCTCGACGCCTCGGTCAGCCGGCGGTCGTCGGGGAGCTGCTGGGCGGCTTCGCGGTGGGACCGTTCGCGCTCGGGCTCATCCAGATCGGGGAGGGCACGCTCGTCTTCTCGGAGATCGGCGTCGTCATCCTGCTCTTCGCGGTGGGCCTGGAGGTGCGGACGGACGATCTCCTCGCCGTCGGCCGGCCCGCCGTCATGACGGCGCTCGTCGCGATGGTCCTCCCGATCGCTGCCGGGATCGGCGTGGGCCTTCTCGTCGGCGAACCCTTCGGGACGGCCGCGTTCATCGGGCTGGCCCTGGCGGCCACCAGCATCGGCATCACGAGCCGGGTCCTGGCCGACATGGGCGTCCTCAACCGGGCCTTCGCGCGCGTCGTGCTGGGTGCCGCGGTCATCGATGACGTGCTGGCCCTGATCCTGATCGGCATCGTTTCCGGGCTTGCGGTCGGCGATCTGTCCGAGTCCACCCTGTTGATCGCCGTTTCTGCGTTCGGCCTCGTCGGCCTCGGGTTCGCGGTCGCGCGGCGTGCGCGAGGTCTGTCGCGCGAAGCGTTCACCTGGCCACTGTTCGCGGACACGCCGCTGGTGCCGGCGTTCTTGCTGATGCTCGCCCTCGCCCTGCTGTCGTCGCTCATCGGGCTGGCGGCGATCATCGGTGCGTTCCTGGCGGGGCTGATCGTGGCGGAGACCGCGGCGCGCGACGAGCTCGAGCACGAGATCCGGCCGCTCGCCTCGATCTTCACGCCCTTCTTCTTCGCCGTCACGGGCGCTCAGCTCGATCTCGGTGCATTGCTCGACCCGTCCGTGGCGATGCTCGCGATCGTCCTCGCACTGGTCGGCATCGTCACGAAGTCGCTGGGCGGGCTGATCGGGGCGCGGTCCATCGGTCGATGGGGTTCAGTCGCCGTCGGGTTCGGGATGGTGCCGCGGGGCGAGGTCGGCATCGTGATCGCGAACCTGGGGCTGACTGCGGGCCTGCTGGGGGCCGGCACCTTCGGCGCCGTCCTCGTCGCGGTCGTGCTGACCACCGTCGTGGCCCCGTACCTGCTGACCTGGGCTGTCCCACGGGCACTGGAAGAGCGACGGACCGCGCAGTCCGGCGACGCGCGAGGGCAGCAGGCGATCGAGCCGGGTGAGGGACCGACCTAGCGGCGCCGGAACGGCCCGCGGCGCTCCGTCGCATCCGCCTGGGCGGATCTGCGGCGTCCCGTCCGGCGAAGGATCGCGTCGACCTCCTCGCGGTACTGGCGCCCGATCGGGATGCGATCCAGCCACTCGATGTATTCGAGGTCGCTGCGGGCGATCTCACCGAGCGACCAGCCGGCGTAGCGGCCGAAGTTGAGGGTGCTGCCCGATGGATTGCCGGGCGCGGGGCCGGCGGCGCCGAACCCCTCGGGGGCGCCCATGGTCGAGGGGTCGTAACTGCCGCCGACGCTCGAGCGCCCGCTGGTCCAGTCGCGCGATACCGTCTCGGGCTGGCGCGGCGGCGTCCCGGGGGGCCAGCCGCCACCCGGC
>JACDAV010000216.1 GCA_013695255.1 Chloroflexota bacterium | reverse complement strand
CAGCGACCACGCCACTCCGCCCGGTCTTCCACGGCAGCGGCGCCGTGGCGTTCTCGACCAAGGGCGAGTATGGCGTGCGGCTGATGGTCCAGCTTGGACGCCACTTCGGCACCGGGCCGGCGAGCCTGGCCGGGATCGCGGCCGAGGAGGACCTCCCACGCGCCTACCTGGAGCAGCTCGTGACGAGCCTCAGGGAAGCCGGTCTGGTGCGAAGCACTCGCGGCGCCCACGGCGGCTACGAGCTGGCCCGCGACCCGGCGGAGATCCGGATGGGCGAGGTTCTCCGCGCGCTGGAGGGCCCGCTCGCGCCGATGATCTGCGCCACGGACGATCCGGAGCACGCGACGACCTGCGATCGCAGCGCCCGCTGCACGGTCAACGTCCTGTGGGTCCGCGTCCGGGACGCCGTGACGGGCGCGCTCGACTCGATGACGCTGGCCGACCTCGTGCCCAAGCCGGGCGCCCCCACCACCCTGCCGACAACCACCATGACCGGAGCTCTGACCCAACCGTGACCGATCTCAACGGCAGCCAGCCCCACGACCGGCTCGTCATCCGCGGCCTTCGCGTCGCCCCCGCGGGCAAGCCGGAGGCGGAGATCCTGCAGGGCATCGACCTCTCCGTCGGGCAGGGCGAGGTCCACGCGATCATGGGCCCCAACGGGTCCGGCAAGACGACCCTCGCCTATGCCCTGATGGGCCACCCGGCGTACCAGGTGACCGGCGGCCAGGTCCTCTGGAAGGGTCGCAACGTCCTCGCCCTGAGCGCCGACAAGCGGGCTCGCCTGGGGATGTTCCTCGCCTTCCAGTACCCGACCGCCATCCCGGGGCTCAGCGTCGCGTCGTTCATCCGGAGCGCTTTGAACGCGAAGCTGCAGGGCGTCGACAAGACCGGCGACGTCGACCCGACGGACCCCATGAAGGGCGGCATCTCGATGCGCGACTTCCGCAACCGGATGCGGGAGAAGATGGCGATGCTCCGGATGGACGAGACCTTCGCCTCCCGGTACGTCAACGACGGCTTCAGCGGCGGCGAGAAGAAGCGGCTCGAGATGCTCCAGATGGCGGTCCTCGAGCCGGAGATGGCGATTCTCGACGAGACGGACTCGGGCCTCGACATCGACGCGCTGCGGATCGTCGCCGAGGGCGTCAACGCGATGCTCAACCCGAACCTCGGCGTCCTGCTGATCACCCACTACCAGCGGCTGCTCAACTACATCACCCCGGACGTCGTGCATGTCCTCGCCCAGGGCCGGATCGTGAAGTCCGGGGGCAAGGACCTGGCGCTTCGGCTCGAGGACGAGGGCTACGGGCCGATCCTCCGCGAGGCCGGGCTCGACACCGGCCTGCCGGACGAGGCGCTCGCCGTGCCGAAGGCGCCCGGCGAGGACGAGGGCGGCGAGCACGCCGCGGGTCGCCCGACCGCCGGGGTCGCCCGCTAGCCGGGCAGAGGACGAGATGACGCTGACCTCCGACCCAACCGCCGCCGACGGCGCGCTCGTCGCCGCCCCGCCGGCCGGTGCGCTCGACGGGCACGCCATCCGCGAGGACTTTCCGATCCTGTCGCGCCAGGTGAACGGCCACCGGGTCGTCTACCTGGACTCGGCCTCGACCTCGCAAAAGCCGAACGCCGTGATCGACGCGGTCGCGGGCTTCTACCGGGAGTACAACGCGAACGTCCATCGGGGGATCTACGAGTTCGGCGAGCGGTCGACGGCGGCCTACGAGCGGGCCCGGGTCGAGGTGGCCCGGTTCATCAACGCGCCGGACAGCCATGAGGTCGTCTTCACCCGCAACGCAACCGAGGCGATCAACCTCGTCGCCTACTCGTGGGGCCGCCGGAACGTCGCCCGCGGGGACGTGATCGTCCTGACCGAGATGGAGCACCACGCCAACCTCGTCCCCTGGCAGCTGCTCGTCCAGGAGCGCGACGGCGACCTCGAGTTCATCCCGATCACGGACGACGGCCTCCTCCGGCTGGACGTCTTCGAGGTGCTCCTGCGCCTCAAGCCGAAGCTGGTGGCCTTCACCCACGTCTCGAACACGCTGGGCACGATCAACCCGGT
>JACDAV010000269.1 GCA_013695255.1 Chloroflexota bacterium | reverse complement strand
GCATGCCGCCGGACGAGCTGCGCGACGACGCGATGCCGATCATCCGCCAGCGTTGCGAGGAGATCGGGCGGGACCCGGATACCCTCAAGGTGTCGGCCCACATCTGGTGGGCCCAGCTCGACGAGGCGCCATCCCGTGCGGCCCTGCTGGCGGCCTACCGCGAGGCGGGCGTCAGCCGGGTGATGACGATGGTCCGTGCCTCGGCGCAGGATCCGGGCGCGCTCGAGGCGTTCCGGGAGGACGCGCTCGAGGCGGGTGCGGAGCTCGAGGGCGCCCAGCCCGTCGCGGCCCGCTGACGTATCGGCGACCCGCGACGCGACTAGAATCGGCCCGCCGCCGCAACTGACGGCCACCAGGGAGGATTTGCCACGATGGCCCAGCGGATCGCGATCGGCGTCGACGTCGGAGGCAGCGGCATCAAGGCGGCCGGCGTCGACCTCAAGACCGGCCAGTTTGCGTCCGAGCGGATCCGCGTTCCCACGCCCGACCCCTCCACCCCGCAGGCGGTGCTGGCCTCGATCCGCCGGCTCGTGCGGCGCGTCCTCAAGGATCCGGACGTCCCCGAAGATGCCGCGATCGGCGTCGGCGTCCCGTCAGTCGTGCTCGACGGCGTCGCCAAGCTTGCCTCCAACATCGACCCGGCCTGGATCGACTTCGAGGTGGAGGCCGCGCTGTCCCAGGGTCTCAAGCGCCCGGTGACCGTGCTCAACGATGCGGACGCGGCCGGTCTGGCCGAGATGCGCTACGGCGGCGGCAAGGACCGCCAGGGCGTGGTCGTGTTCCTGACGCTCGGGACCGGCGTGGGCTCCGCGCTGTTCGTCGACGGCAAGCTGGTCCCGAACACCGAGTTCGGGCAGATGGAGATTCGCGGCCGGGCCGCCGAGCGTCGATCGGCCGCCGCGGCACGAACCAAGCGCGGGCTGTCGTGGAAGGCATGGGCCACGGACCTCGATGAGCACATCGACCGGATCGACCAGCTGGTCTGGCCGAACGTGATCGTCCTGGGCGGCGGCGTGAGCAAGCGGTCGGAGAAGTTCCTGCCGCGCCTGACCAGCCGCGTGCCAGTCGTCCCGGCCACGCTGCTCAACGACGCCGGGATCGTGGGCGCGGCGCTCGCGGCGGCCGAGAAGCTGGACCAGTCCTGACCGACCCGCGGGCGGCGCGCGCCGGCGGCGCCCTCCCCCGCTGACGCGTGCCCGATCCGATCACCGACCCGCGCTGGTTCGTGCTGGCCGGCGCGACGCTGCTGCTCGTGGCGCTCTCGGCCTCGCTGCTGCGGCGGCTGCCGCTGACCGCGTCGCTGCTCTACCTGGCCGTGGGCGCGGCAGTCGGCCCGCTTGGTGTCGGGCTGATCGATCTCTCGCCGGTCGACGACGCAGGGCTGCTCGAGCTCCTGACCGAGCTGGCGGTCATCGTCTCGCTGTTCACGGCCGGCCTCAAGCTGCGCGAGCCGCTGCGCGCCGGCCGCTGGCGGATCCCGGTCCGGCTGGCCGTCGTGTCGATGGCCGTCACGGTCGGGCTCATTGCCCTCACCGGCGTGCTGTGGCTCGGGCTGCCGCTCGGCGTCGCGATCCTGCTGGGCGGGGTGCTCGCGCCGACCGATCCGGTCCTCGCGTCCGACGTCCAGGTCGCCCGTCCGACCGACATCGAGGCGCTCCGGTACAGCCTGACGGCCGAGGCCGGCCTGAACGACGGCAGCGCCTTCCCGTTCGTCATGCTGGGTCTTGGCGTGCTCGGGTTCCACGAGCTCGGCGCGAGCGGCGTCCGCTGGCTGACCGTGGACCTGGCCTGGGCGGTGGCCGGCGGGCTGGCCATCGGTGCGGTTGCCGGCACGCTGATCGGACGGCTGGTGCTGTACCTCCGCCGGACGCATCGCGAGGCGACCGGGCTCGACGAGTTCCTGGGCCTGGGTCTCATCGCGCTGTCGTACGGGCTCGCCCTGTGGGCGGGGACCTATGGCTTCCTGGCCGTGTTCGCGGCCGGGCTGGCGGTGCGCAGGATCGAGGTCCAGGCGACCGGCGAGGAGCCGGAGGACCCGCAGCTGGTCGAGGCAGCCCACCGCGGCGCCGCGGACCCACTCGAGACGGCCACCGACCCGGAGCGGGGGCCGGCGTACATGGCCAGCGTCCTGCTCGAGTTCAACGAACAGCTCGAGCGCATCGGCGAGATCACGCTGGTCGTCCTGGTCGGCGCGATGCTGGCGACGGTCGACCTCGCCTGGGAGAGCGTCGCCTTCGCAGCATTGCTGTTCCTCGTGCTCCGGCCCCTTGCCGTCGCAGCCGGACTGGTCGGCTCCGGGCTGCCGCGCCTCCAGGTCGCCTATATCGCGTGGTTCGGCATCCGCGGGATCGGCTCGCTCTACTACCTCATGTTCGCCCTGTCGCACGCCGGCCTGCCGGACCCGATCGGCGCCCGCCTGGCGTCGATCGTCCTGACCGTGATGGCCCTGTCGATCGTGGTGCACGGGATCTCCGTCACGCCGCTCATGGCCCGCTACGACCGCATCCGGGAGCGCCGGCACAAGGCGCTCCACGGCTGACGCACGGGCCTCGGGAACGGCCGTCGCGCACCCGATAATGGCCTGACGGTGCCGGACCCCACGGCTCTCTCGACCTCCAGCTGACCGAGCAGCTTCGCTTCATCCTCGATCTCGGTGCGGCGCTGGCCGCCGCACTGGTGGGCGGGGCGCTCGCGGTGCGGCTGCGCCAGCCGGCCATCGTCGGCTACCTGCTGGCCGGGATCGTGATCGGTCCGTTCACGCCGGGGTTCGTGGGCGACGTCGAGCGGATCTCGGTGCTGGCCGATGTGGGCGTCGTCCTGCTGCTGTTCGCACTCGGGATCCAGTTCTCGATCCGCGAGCTCCGGGAGGTCGGTCGCGTCGCCGTTCCCGGCGGGGTGCTCCAGGTGCTCGCGGTCATGGCGCTCGGCTGCGGCGCCGGGCTGGCGCTCGGGCTCGATCTGCGGGCCGCCCTGGTCGTGGGCGCCTGCCTCTCGATCAGCTCGACATTGGTGATCCTCAAGTCGCTGCTCGACCGGGGCGAGCTGGACAGTGTTCATGGACGCGCCGCGATCGGCTGGGCGATCGTCCAGGACATCGCGACGATCGTGTTCATCGTCGCCCTGCCGCCGCTGACCGGGGCGGACGTCGTCGGCCCGTTCGCGCTCGCGATCCTGAAAGCCGCGGCGTTCCTGGCGATCGCCTACCTCGTCGGGACGAGGCTCCTGCCGTGGGTCTTCGGGGCGGTGGCGCGGCTCGGATCGGAGCTCTTCCTCTTGGCCGTCTTCGCGACGGCGCTGCTGACGGCGTTCGTGTCAAGCGCCGTATTCGGCCTCTCGCTGGCACTGGGCGCCTTCGTGGCCGGGATCATCGTCTCGGAATCCGAGGTCGCGCACCAGGCGGCCGGCGAGGTGGTCCCGTTCCGCGACCTGTTCGCGGTGCTCTTCTTCGTCTCCGTCGGGATGCTCGTCGACCCGGTCGCGCTCCTCGTCTCGGCGCCGGCGGTGATCCTGCTGGTGATCCTCGCCGTGGCCGCCAAGGGCCTCGTCGCGGCGGGTCTTGGCCGGGCGCTCGGCCTGCCGACGCGGTCCTCGCTCCTCCTGGGAGCGGCGCTCGCCCAGGTCGGCGAGTTCAGCTTCATCATCGCCGAGGACGCCCTCCAGCTCGGCATCATCGACGCGGCGACCGCCAACGTGATCCTCGGCACGGCGGTCGTCTCCATCCTCGTCAGCCCCCTCGCGCTGGACGTCGCCGGCCGACTGGCCGAGCGCTGGGAGCGACGGTCGGCCGCCGGCCCCACTGCCGCCGTCCTGCCGCGCCGCGAGCCACCGCGGCCGGGATCGGCGCCCACCATCCGGGGCGAGGCGGCGCTCGACCGGACGCAGGCCGAGCAGCGACCCGGCATCGTCGTGCTCGGCGCCGGGCGTGTCGGGCGGGTGGTGATCGCCGCGGCACGGGCGCGCGGCTTCCGATGCGTCGTCGTCGACCGCGACGCCCGACGGCTCGACGAGATCGCCCGAACCGGCGCGTCGACGCTCTACGGCGACGCCGCCAACCCGGCGATCCTCGCCCGGGCCGGCCTCGACCGGACTCGTGTGCTGATCGTCGCGATCGGCGACGCGCTGACGGCCAGGCTCGCCATCGAGCGAGCACTGGCACTCAATCCGAACCTGATGGTCGCCTCTCGGGCACGCGGTCGCACGGAGGCCGCCGCTCTGCGGCGCCTCGGAGCGCGGCGCGTCGCCGATCCCGAGGCTGAGGCGGCGTTCGAGCTCGCGCGCCACGCGCTCCAGCGAATGGGCGTCTCCGGCCCCGAGCTGACGGCGATCGTGATGGGCCTCCGACGCGACGTGTACGGTCCCTGACGCGCCGTGCCTCCGGGCATGGCGCCACCGGTCAGTCCGGGCCACCCTCGGGCCAGGCTGGAGCCGAGAGGTCCGGCCGGCGCCGGTGGAGCCAGTCCCGGATCGCCCAGTAGGTCGTCTTGAACGCGATGCCGGACCACGGGATCGCCTCGGGGGCGAAGGCCGAGATCTCGAGGGCCTCCGGGTTCGGGCGGAACTGGCCGCGCACCACCCGCGCCTCGAACGCGATCACCACCACGGCCGCCTCCAGGCGGCTGTACAGGCCGACGATCTGGCCGGGCTCCACGACCAGCCCGGTCTCCTCGTACGTCTCGCGGATGCCCGCCTCGCCGACCGTCTCGTCGACCTCGAGGAAGCCGCCCGGCTGTGCCCACCAACCCCGCCCGGGCTCGATGCCGCGCCGCAGGAGGATGAGCCGGCCGTCGTCGGTCACCGGCAGGGTCGTGACGACGAGCCGCGGGTTGACGTACGCGATGTGGCCGCACGCCGCACAGGCGAGCCGCTCGCGCTCCTCCCCGGGCACCGTCCCGAACTCGAGCTCGCCACCGCAGCGCGAGCAGAAGTTGAGCATCGCCCCGAGCCACGGCGGCACGCCCCCACCGGACGGGATGTCCGTCGACCGGGCGTCCGATCCCCGGTCCGGCGCAGGCTCGGCCGTCATGCGACCGTCATGCCCGCAGGACGACGCCGGCCGCGAGGACGATCACGACCAGGAAGAGCACGGCCGTCCCGAACCAGGCCAGGCGGAACAGCGCCCGGCCCCGGTTGACCGGCATCCAGGCCCAGGCGGATCGCCAGATCCGGATCGCGGCGTCGCCGGTGGTAAGCACCAGGATCGGCGCCGCGACAAGGACGCAGCCCTTGACCAGCGGGCTGCCCAGTGGCGCGCCGAGCTCGAGGGCGGTGATCGCGACGGCCCCGGCAACCAGGGCCACCACGGACAGGTTGACGTACTGGCGCTGGAGGGGCGTGGGCGCGACCTCCGGCACGGAGCGGGGTGGCAGGACGGCCAGGCTCGGCGGCAGGGGCGTGGAGCGGGGCGCCTGGCGATCGAGGGCCGGCATACCCGGCTCCCAGCGGGGGTCATCCATCGGTTCGAGTGTACGGCCAGTGGCCACGCTGTCCGTCGTGCTCGCCCCGCGATGCGACCCGGTTGGCCCGCCTGGCCATGGCGGCGCTAGCATTCGAGGGTGGAACGCCTCGTTCGCCTGTACCGGGGCGGCTCGTCGGCGGCGGCGGTCGTCCTCCTCCTCGGGTTCAACCTGCTGCCCCTGGCCGGTGTCCTGCTGTGGGGCTGGAACGCCCAGTCGCTCCTCGTCCTGTACTGGCTCGAGAACGGGATCGTGGGCCTGCTCGCGATCGCCCGCATCGTCGGCGCGGCCGGCTCCGTGGCCTCGAACGGGCCGACGCCCACGGGCAGCTGGACGTCATCGGCGTCGAAGGTCTTCCTCGTGCCGTTCTTCCTGTTCCACTACGGGATCTTCTGGCTGGTGCACGGGGTCTTCGTGTTCGCGCTGCCGCTGTTCCTCGGCCTTCCCGGCCTGACCGACACCGGCGCGCCGATCGGCCCGACGACCGAGCGATCCCCGACCGACCTGCGCTGGGACGCCATCGCGCTGGGCGGGATCGGCCTGGCGATCAGCCACGCCGCATCGTTCGTCCTGAACTACGTCGGCCGCGGGGAGTACCGGACGACGTCCCCGGTCGCCGAGATGATGGCGCCGTACGGTCGGGTCGTGATCCTCCACGTCGCGATCATCCTTGGCGTCTTCGTGTCCCTCCGGCTCGGGACGTCGATCGGCTCGCTCGTCGTGCTCGTCGTCCTCAAGACGCTCCTGGACCTGGCGCTCCACCTGCGCGAGCACCGGGTGCAGCGCCAGGCGACGCCGCAGCCCGGGCATCGCGTCGACGCCGCGGCGCGCTGAGGGCATCGCCCAACAGACGAGACCTCGTCGGGCGCGTTCAGATCGAGCGGTTCTCCGACGCATCCCGCTCGTCGACCGCGACCGTGCAGGTGGGGCAGTACCAGCGAGCCTCGAGCGGCGTGCCGCATCGCTCGTGCCGCAGCGGGTCGGCGGTGTCCTGGCGCCGGCCGCCCCAGTCGGAGAGGAGCCGGAGCGCCCCGGCGAGGTCGCGGCCGTCCGCGGTGAGCGTGTACTCCGCGCGTGGCGGACGGTCCTGGTAGGCCCGCGCGACGACGATCCCCTCGCGCTCGAGTCGGCGGAGGCGGTCGGTCAGGATGTTCGGCGCGATGGCCGGCAGCGCCTCCCGCAGCTCGCCGAAGCGCCGGGGGCCATCGAGCAGGGACTCGACGAGGAGCAGGCTCCACCGGTCGCCGACGCGCTGGAGCGCGGCCTCCAGCGGGGTCACGGGGGTTGGATCGCTCACGGCCTGATGGTAGGCGACGGTGCCACTTGCGATCACGGGGCGTCAGTAGTAACTTGCAATTCACAACCTTCACCCGCATGCGAGGTCCCGGAAACCATGAGCGTCATCGCCGAACTGCAGACCGCCATCGCCACCATCGCGGAGCGCGTCAGCCCGTCCGTGGTGGGCATCGGCTCCCACCAGCGTGGGTCCGGCATCGTCATCGCCGACGGCCGGGTCCTGACCAACGCCCACAACATCCGCGGCGACGAGGTGACCGTGACGTTCACGGACGGCCGTTCCACCCGCGGCCGCCTGGCCGGCCTCGACGTCGACGGCGACCTGGCCGTGGTGGAGGTCGAGACGGCGGGTGCAGCAGCGCTCGAATGGGCCGACGGGGCATCGGCGATGCCGGGCACGGTCGTCTTCGGGGCCGCCGCCACGTCGGGTGGCGGGACGCGCCTGACGTTCGGGACCGTGTCCGCCGTCGCGCGGGCGTTCCGCGGACCGGGTGGGCGGCGGATCGCCGGCAGCATCGAGCACACGGCGCCGATGGCCCCGGGGTCGTCCGGTGGGCCGGTGGTCGACGCGGAGGGCCGGCTGCTGGGCATCAACACCAACCGCCTCGGCGAGGGCTTCTACCTCGCGCTCCCGGCCGAGGCCTCGCTCCGCGAGCGGGTCGACCAGCTCGGCCGCGGCGAGTCCGTCCGGCGGCCACGGCTGGGCGTCGCGGTCGCGCCGGCCCAGGTCGCCCGGCGGCTCCGCCGGTCCGTGGGCCTGCCGGAACGTGACGGGCTCCTCGTCCGGGGCGTCGAGGAGGGCAGCCCCGCGGCTCGGGCCGGGATCCAGGAGGGTGACCTGCTCGTGGAGGCCGCCGGCCGGCCGGTGACGACGGCGGACGACCTGTTCGATGCGCTCGCCGCCGGCGGCGACGCCTTCGAGGTCAAGGTCGTCCGCGGCAGCGAGGAGCGCACGGTCGCGATCGGCGGGGCGTCCGCGACCGGCGAGGCGTAGCCATGGTCGCGCTAACGCGGCCGGACGCGATCGACGGCGCCGGCACGGCACTGCCCGTCGACGAGGACGACACGGCCGTTCTCGATGCCTATTCGATGGCGGTCAGCGCCGTGGCCGACGCGCTGATTCCCTCGGTCGCGAGCCTCCGGGTCACGCGAGCGATGGGCGGCTGGACGGCCGGCGGCTCGGGTTCCGCCGTGGCGTTCACGCCGGACGGGTACCTCGTGACCTCCGCCCACGTCGTGGCCGGCACGGATCGGGGGACGGCCGCCTTCGTCGACGGCACGGAGCGCGACTTCCGGGTCGTCGGTCGCGACCCGCTCAGCGACCTGGCCGTCGTGCGGGCGGACGGGGAGGTGACGCCAGCCCGGCTCGGGGACGCCGGGCGGCTGCGGGTCGGCCAGCTGGTGGTGGCGATCGGCAACCCGCTCGGCTTCGGCGGGTCGGTCACGGCCGGCGTCGTCAGCGCCCTCGGGCGCTCGCTTGCGGCGCGCGAGGGCCGGACCAGCCGGATGGTCGAGAACGTCATCCAGACGGACGCGGCGCTGAACCCCGGCAACTCCGGCGGCGCGCTGGCCGATTCCCGCGGCCGGGTCGTGGGGATCAACACCGCCGTGGCCGGCATCGGGCTCGGGCTCGCGGTGCCGATCGACGCCCAGACGCGGGGCATCCTGGGCGCCCTGATGCGTGACGGCCGCGTGCGCCGGGCATGGCTTGGCGTGGTGGGCGGGCCGCGACCGCTTCCGCCGCGGCTGGCTGGTGCGACCGGGCGGGCCCGGGGTCTCGAAGTCGTCCAGACGCTGGACGGGTCGCCGGCCGGAACCGGTGGCGTGCGGCCCGGCGACGTCATCCTCGAGCTCGACGGTGCGCCGGTCGAGGGAGTGGCGGACCTGCAGCGCCACCTCGGCGTCGAGGCGATCGGGCGACGGGTGGGGCTGCGCCTCGCGCGTGGCGAGCGGATCGTCGAGCTCGACGTGGTGCCGGAGGAGCTGACCGCCTGACGGAGGGCCGGCTGGAGCGCCCGGCCGAGGGCGGCTCCCCGGTAGGCTTGCCGCGTGACCGTCCCCGGACCCGCGATCCCGGAACGATGGCGACGACGCGCCCCGCTGGCGCTGGCGGGGTTGTTCGCGGTGAGCGGGGTTCTCCATTTCGTCCGCCCGGATCTCTACGCGGCGATCGTCCCGCGAGCCCTCCCCGAGCCCATGACGCTCGTCCACCTGAGCGGGCTCGCGGAGCTCGTGTGCGCGGCGGGCCTCCTTGTGCGGGCGGGCTGGGCCGGACCCGCCAGCGCGCTGCTCCTCCTGGCCATCTGGCCGGCCAACCTCCAGCATGCCCTCGACACGACGGCGGACCCCACCGCGTCAGGCAACGCGCTGGCCGTCGCCTGGCTGAGGCTGCCGCTCCAGGTGCCGCTGATCTGGGCTGCGCTCCAGGCCCGGCGCTGACAGGAGCCCGGGTCGGCGAGTCAGGCTCCGGGGTTCGAGGGATCGTCCAGCACGGCTCGTGTCTGCCTCGCCCGCCAGTCGGCCAGCCGGACGGCGAGCCCATCGTCGGCCAGCGCGAGGATCGACGCGGCGAGGAGCGCCGCGTTGTCGGCGCCACCGATGGCCACCGTCGCCACCGGGACGCCGCGCGGCATCTGGACGATGCTGAGGAGCGAGTCGAGCCCGCCGAGATGCTGGGTCGGGATCGGGACGCCGATCACTGGCAGCGGCGTCTTGGCGGCCAGCATTCCGGGCAGGTGCGCTGCGCCGCCGGCACCCGCCACGATGACCCGGATGCCGCGACCCGGCGCGTCCTCCGCGTAGCGGAAGAGCTGGTCCGGCGTCCGGTGCGCGGAGACGACGCGCAGCTCGTTCGGGATGCCGAGCTCGTCGAGGACCGCCACGGTCCGCTCGAGGATGGCGAGATCCGAGCGGCTGCCGCCGACGACCGCGACGAGCGGCTCCGGGCCCGTGCTCATTCCGTCTCCCAGCCGACCGCCGCTGCAGCCGAGCGTGCCCGCGCCAGCGCCTCGTGGATCGACTGGCCCAGCGCCGTCACGTGACCCATCTTGCGCCGCTCGAACACCCGGCGCTTGTCGTACAGGTGGAGATGGACGTCGGCGGCGGCGAGCGCCCGATCGAGCCCCGTCGGTCGCGCGTCGCGCTCCCGCCCGCTGCCGAGCAGGTTGACCGTGGCGGCCGCCGGTGCACGCAGCGCCGTGGAGCCAAGGGGCAGCCCGGTGATGGCCCGGAGGTGCTGCTCGAACTGCGACGTCGCGGCGCCCTCGATCGTCCAGTGACCGCTGTTGTGGACGCGCGGCGCGAGCTCGTTGACGACGAGCGAGCCGTCGGGCATGAGGAACAGCTCGGTGGTCAGCGTGCCGACCAGATCGAGGCCCTCGGCCAGGCGCATCGCGAGCTCGGTGGCGGCCACCGCGACCTCCTCCGCGACGGGGGCCGGCGTGACCGATTCGACGAAGATCCCCCGGTCGTGCCGGTTCCGGGTCACGGGAAAGGCGACGGACCGGCCGTCGACGCCGCGGGCGCAGACGACCGACAGCTCCGCCTCGAAGCCGAGCTCGCGCTCGACGACCACCGCCTCGCCGGCCGGCCGGCCGAGGCGCTCGAGCGCATCCGACAGGCCGGCCTCATCCACCGCCCTGACCTGGCCGCGGCCGTCGTACCCGCCAGTGGCGGCCTTGATCCGGAGCGGCAGGCCGAGCTCGGCCGCGGCGGCGTGCAGCTCGCCCGCGTCGCGGACCTCCCGCCAGGGCGCGACCGTCCCGCCCTCGGACTCGACGAAGCGCCGCTCCTCCAGCCGGTTCTGCGTGGCGTGGACCGCGAGGACGCCGGGCCGGACCGGCCAGTCGCAGTCGAGCGCCTGGACGACGTCCAGCCCCACGTGCTCGAGCTCGAGGGTCACGACGTCGGCGCCGGAGGCCATCTCGAGGGCCGCGTCCACGTCGTCGTACGCGCCCCGCACGACCCGATCCGCGACGGCTGCGGCGGGACAGCCGGGATCCGGATCGAGGATCGCGACCCCGTAGCCCAGCTGGCGGGCGGCCAGTCCGAGCATCCTGCCGAGCTGGCCGCCGCCCAGGATGCTGACCGTCGCCGGCGGGACGATCAGCGGCTCGGCGACGCCGATGCGTTCGAGGGCAGCCCGGATCCACTCGGTCTTGGCCATCGAGTAGCGGTAAGTGTCGGCGATCCCGGCCGTCGCGATCGCCCGTTTCCGGTTGGCGTACTCCTCCCGGAGCCGCGAGTCGGCGCGCAGGGCGTCGCGGAATGCGATGTCCCGGGCGTGCTCCCGTCCATAGACGCGGTGCCCGATCGGGTGGACGTGGACGTGGATGCGGTGCCTGCGATGGTCATGGTCGAGCGCGCCGATGAACAGCGGCCGCGTGGGCGGGAACGCCCGCGGACCGTCCGTGCGCTGGAACCCGAGGTCCTCGAGCAGGGCGGCGACGGCCGGAACGTCCTCGGGCGCCGTCTCGATCGCGAGATCGACGACGTTCTTGCCCGGCAGGCCGGGGACGGCTGTGCTCCCGACGTGCTCGGCCATGAGGTCCGGGCGGGCCTCGTTGATCAGCGCCCCGACACGCCGGGCCACCTCGACCACCGCCGGGTCCCACTCGAGGAGCGCCAGGGGCCCACGCTCGTAGGGCAGGATGGGCGGGTCCACGGCGGGAGTGTAGGCGGCTGGGCGAGGGTGGACAGGGCGCCCTCTGGTCGCCAACAATACGGCCCATGCGCATCGTCGAAGGACGCCGCCTGACCGAGGTGGACGTCGGCTAACTGCCCGACCGGGTCGCCCGCGCCGAGCGGGTGATCATCGACCTGGGCTGTGGCGACGGCCGGGGCGCGCTGGCGCTCGCCGCTGCGGATCCCGGGTCGCTCGTGCTCGCGGTCGACGCGGTGGCCGCGGCGATGGCCGAGACGTCCCGCCGCGCCGCCAGGTCGGTCCCGAACCTCCTGTTCATCGCTGCGTCCGCGGAAGCGTTCGGGTGCGGGCTGCCGGGCATCGCCGATCGCGTGGTCGTCAGCTTCCCGTGGGGCTCGCTGCTGCGCGGCCTGCTCGGGCTGGACCCGGTGGTCGGTGAGGCGGTGGCCGGCCTGCTGAAGCCCGGCGGGCGGCTGTCGGCGCTGGTCTCGGTCACGCCGCGAGACCGGCGGACGGGACTGCGCGAGCTGGACGCCGCCTCGGCCGCCGTGGCCCGTCCATCACCGGATCTGAGGCTGGTCGAGGCCCGCCCAGCCACGCGCGAGGAGATCCTGGTGACGCGGTCCACGTGGGGCCGCCGGCTGATCGCCGGCCAGGGGCCCACTCCACGACTGGTCTGGCGCCTGGAGTGGCGGCGCGCTCGCTAGCCCCACTCAGCCGGCTCCACGCGCGACATCAGGGCCAGCGTATGCCCCTCGCCGTCTTGGCGCGGGATTTTACCGTCCCCGGCCGCGGATGAAGTGGGCGTGGTCGCGGTAGGGAACGGGCCTCCGCCGGCCGTCGGACCGTGCCTGCATGAGCCACTCACGGCGGTGGCTCCGTGGGTCGATCAGGGCGAGTCCCGGTCGCCGGCTTGCCGGGTCGAGCATGTCCATG
>JACDAV010000265.1 GCA_013695255.1 Chloroflexota bacterium | reverse complement strand
CGGCATGTCGAGATGTCGGATGCCGAGCGGTGACAGCGCGTCGATCACGGCATTCGCCACGGCCGCCGTCGAAGCGATCGTGCCGGCCTCGCCCACGCCCTTCACGCCGAGCGCGTTGACCGGCGATGGGGTGACCGTCTCGTCGAGCTCGATGTTCGGGAACCACGAGGCGCGCGGGATCGCGTAGTCGAGCATCGAGCCGGTCAGGAGCTGACCGTCCTCGCCGTAGATGGCGCCCTCCCAGAGGGCCTGACCGACGCCCTGGGCGATGCCGCCGTGGAGCTGGCCGTCGACGATCATCGGGTTGATCTTGTTGCCCACGTCGTCCACCGCCAGGTAGCGGACCAGCTCCACCTCCCCGGTCTCCTCGTCGATCTCGACGATCGCGATGTGCGTCCCGAACGGGAACGTGCAGTTGGTCGTGTCCGCGTAGGCGGTCTCGTCGAGATACGGCTCCATGCCCTCCGGCGCGTCGAACGCCAGGTCCAGCGCGAACGCGATCTCCTGGAGGGTCTTGACCTTGTCCGGGCTGCCCTTCACCCGGTAGTTCGCGCCATCGATCTCGATGTCTTCGGCGGACGCCTCGAGCATGTGCGCGGCATAGCGCCTGGCCTTGTCCTTGAGCTTGCCGGCCGCCTTGAGCGCGGCCTGGGTGCCCACGTTCGACGTCCGGCTGCCGTACGACCCGTAGCCGAACGGCGTGCCCTGCGTGTCCGAGTGCTGGATCACGATGTCGTCCATGGGCACGCCGAGCTCGTGGGCGATGATCTGCGAGTAGGTCGTCTCGTGGCCCTGCCCCTGCGGCTGTGTGCCGACGGTGACCACGACCTTGCCGGTCAGGTGGATCTTGATGTTGGCCGACTCCCACATCGCGGCGCCCCAGCCCTCGCCGACGGCGCCGATCCACTTCGACGGGGCGACCCCGCAGACCTCGATGTAGGTGGACAGTCCGAGACCCAGCAGCTTGCCGCGACTGCGTGCCTCGGCTCGCTTCGCCTCCAGCTGGGAGTAGTCGACCGCCGTGAGCGCCTTGTCCAGCGCCGGCTCGTAGTTGCCCGAGTCGACATAGAGCTTGCTGCCGTTGACCGCGGTCAGCAGCCCGGACGGCTGGTCGTACGGGAAGGCGTCGGGCGGGATGAAGTTCCTGCGCCGCACCGCAGCGCGGTCCATGCCGATCTCCGCGGCGAAGAGGTCCATCGCCCGCTCGATCACGTATGTCGCCTCGGGACGGCCGGCACCCCGGTAGGCGTCGACGAACGTCGTGTTCGTGTAGACGCCCGTGACCTCGCAGTGGATGTTCGGGATCTTGTAGCAGCCGAACAGGATCCGGCCGTACAGCGTCGTCGGGATGCCGGGTCCGATCGTCGACAGGCGTCCGCCGAGGTTGGCCAGCGTCTTCACGCGCAGGCCCGTGACCTCGCCGTCGCGGGTGCCGGCGATCTCGACGTAGGTGATGTGGTCGCGGCCGTGGATGGTCGATTGGTAGTTCTCGCGGCGGCTCTCGACCCACTTCACCGGGCGGCCGCCGAGGTGCTTCGAGGCGAACATGACGAGGGCCATGTCCGCGTAGGTGAAGATCTTGGTGCCGAAGGCGCCGCCGACATCGGGCGCGATGACCCGCACCTTGTGCTCGGGGATCCCGGTCACGAAGGCGGTCAGCAGCAGACGCTGGATGTGCGGCGTCTGGCTCGACATCCAGACGGTGTACTCGCCGGTCCCCGGGTTGTACCAGCCGATGTCGCCGCGGGTCTCCATCGGGTTGGGGATCAGGCGCTGGTTGACCAGCCGCTGGCGGACGGTCACCTCGGCGGTCTCGAACGCCCTGTCCGTGCCGTCCTTGTCGCCGACCTGCCAGACGAAGACCTTGTTGTTCGGGGCGTTCTCGTGGAGCTGCGGCGCGCCGGGCTGGATGGCGGCCTCGGCGTCGACGACCGCGGGCAGCGGTTCCCAGTCGACGGCGATCAGCTCGAGGGCGTCCTGCGCCTGCTCCGGCGTCTCGGCGATGACGGCGGCGACACCCTCGCCGGTCCACTTGACGCTGTCCGTGGCGAGGACCCGGGGCACGTTCACGTTGTTCTGGAGGTTCGAGGCGCCGCCGGCGGGCCAGGCCATCGGCAGCGGGTTGTAGGGGATGTCCGCGCCGGTCAGCACGGCCAGCACGCCGGGCATCGCCTGGGCTGCGGCGGTCTCGATCGAGCGAACATTCGCGTGGGCATAGGGACTGCGCAGGATGGCCGCGTGGGTCATGCTGGCAAGCTTGATGTCGTCCAGGTAGTTGCCCGCGCCGGTGATGAACTTCGGGTCTTCGCGGCGCCGGATCGGAGCGCCGAGGACGTCGGGGAGTGTCTCGGTGGTCATGGCTGCTCCCTCAGGCCGGAGTGGCGGTGGGCGGGGGGGCCATGGCCGGGGCCGTGGCTGCTGGGGCCGTGCCGGCTTCCCGGTTGACCCGAGCCGCCTCCCGGATGGCAGCGACGATGTTCTGGTAACCCGTGCAGCGGCAGAAGTTGCCCTCGATCGCGTGACGGATCTCGTCGTCGCTGGGGTCGTCGTTGTGCTCGAGCAGGTCCGCGGCGGCCATGATCATGCCCGGCGTGCAGAAGCCGCACTGGAGCCCATGCTTCTCCCAGAACGCCGTCTGGATCGGGTGCAGATCCTCGCCGTTCTGCATGCCCTCGATCGTCCTGACCTCGGAGCCGTCCGCCTGGACCGCGAGCATGGTGCAGCTCTTGATCGCCCGGCCGTCCACGTGCACCGTGCACGCGCCGCACTGGCTGGTGTCGCAGCCGACGTGCGTCCCGGTCAGGTCCAGGTCCTCGCGGATGACCTGAACGAGCAGCCGTCTCGGCTCGACCTCCAGCTG
>JACDAV010000170.1 GCA_013695255.1 Chloroflexota bacterium | reverse complement strand
GGCGTTGAGCCCCGGCACGTCGCCGCCGCCGGTCAGGATCCCGATCCGTCGAATGCGGGTCATGGCGCGCTCCGACCATGCAGAGGGCTGGGGGCCCGGGGACGTGCCGAATCGAAGGTCACGGTGCGGATCGTAGCGGCCGTGACGAACGCCGGCAGCGGCCCATTCTGCGACCGATCCCCGCGCGTATCATCGCCGCCATGAACTACGAGCTGTTCATGGGGGAGGCCCTCGCGGAAGCCCGCGCCGCGCTTGCCCGGGGCGAGCGTCCGATCGCCGCGGTCGCCGTGGTCGACGAGGCGATGGTCGCGCGGGCCCAGGACCGCGTCCTCGAGACCGCGGACCCGACCGCCCATGCCGTGATGGGCGCACTCCGGGAGGCGGCCAGGCGGCTCGGCCGCGAGCGCCTCGCCAACGCCACGATCTTCACCACGCTCGAGCCGTGCGCGATGTGCGTCGGGGCCCTCCTCGAGAGCGACGTCGAGGCGCTCGTGTACGCGCTCCCCAACCGGGTCGACGGCGCGGCCGGAACCGTGCTCCAGCTCGCCCAGCACGAGGCGCTGCCGCGTCGGCTCCGGCTGGTGAGCGGCATCCGCCGCGACGAGGCGGAGGAGCTGTTCGCGTCCGAGGCGGTCGCGCCGGCCCGCTGACCCGGCCAGGGTTCGCGGGCGCGCCGGCCACCTGTTTCGCGGGCGCGCGGGCGGCCTTTTGGTATCCTCCCCGGCGGAGAGGTGTCCGAGTGGTTGATGGTGCCGCTCTCGAAAAGCGGTGTGCGAAAGCACCGCGGGTTCGAATCCCGCCCTCTCCGCCACAAAGGTCCTCGGACCAATGGGTCGCGGAGTTCTCGCGCCGATGGCGTCGCGGATCTCCGCTCGGACCTCGCAGGGCGATCGGTACCAGGCTGAGGTTGCCGGTACCCTGAATGCGTCGGGAGAGGTCGCCTAGTGGACTATGGCGCCGCACTGGAAATGCGGTTCGGGGCAACCCGTCGCGGGTTCGAATCCCGCCCTCTCCGCCACATCGCGCCGGCGGATCAACGTGGACGCTCCGGGCGGCTATCGTGAAGCTCGGCGAGCCGGCCCGGCCGTCCCATCCGCTGGAGCGACGCCAATGATCGACGTGAACGGCTCGAACGGCCGCGGCGACCGGCCACGGCTCGTGGTCATCATCCCGGCCTACAACGAGGAGCCCACCGTCGGGCGGGCGGTCGCCGAGGTACCTCGCGAGCTGCCCGGCGTGGGTGGAGTCGAGGTCCTGGTGGTCGACGATGGCTCCCGCGACAGGACGGCCGAAGCAGCGATGGCTGCCGGTGCCGACGCCGTGATCCGCCTGCGCCAGAATGCGGGGCTCACGCGCGCGTTCGCCACGGGCCTGCAGGCGGCGGTCGAGCGTGGCGCGGACATCGTCGTCAACACGGACGCCGACTGCCAGTACGACGGGCGGGAGATCGCCGACCTCATCGCCCCGATCCTTGCCGGCGAGGCAGATCTCGTCTCCGGTGACCGGCAGGTGACGAAGCTCGATCACATGGCCCGCTCGAAGCAGTACGGCAATCGCTTCGGCAGCTGGATGCTCCGCTTCGCGGCCGGCAGCACGCTCCAGGACGCGTCGAGCGGGTTCCGCGCCTTCACGCGCGAGTGCGCCCTTCGGTTGAATCCGACGATCGGCAACACCTACACCCATCAGACGATCGTGCAGGCCGTCCATGCGGGGATGGTCGTGCGCGAGGTGCCGGTCTCGTTCCGGCAGTCCGCGCGCGAAGGCGGTCATTCTCGGCTGATCTCCAGCGTCGCGGGGCACATCGTCCGGTCGGCCGTCACGATCATGCGGACGCTGGTCGCCTACCGGCCGCTCGCCGTGCTCGGAACCACCGGGCTCATCCTGCTCGCGCTCGCGGCGCTCGTGGGGCTAATCCCCCTGAGCGACGTCATCACCACCGGCGACACGTCGGGACACCTCCAAGCCTTGATCACGACCGTGGCGCTCAGTATCGCCGGGCTCGTCCTGCTCCTGTTCGGCTTCCTTGCGGACGCCGTCAGCGCCAACCGGCGGGTCACCGAGGAGCTTCTCTACCGCGTCAGGAAGGAGCAGGCGGGCCGGATCGAGGCGGCCGGCGCGGAAGGCGAGACGTCCGTGAGCGGCCGGATCTCAGACCGCGAGGCTCCGGTGCTGATCGGCAGCGGCAGCCGTTCCGGCCCGTTCGGCTGAACGCACGCGGTCCGGACTCCGGGCCGGCTGCGCCGTCGGTCGGGAGCGGCGCGGCGGTCCTGACAGCCGCGTCGCTCGCGTTCCTCGCCTCGAGCTACGTCGTCGCGGTCCTGCTGGCGAGGCTCCTCGGTCCGGGCGAATACGGCCGCGTCAGTGTCGCCGTCGCCGTGATGACGATCCTGAACACCGTCCACTCGACCGGCCTGCCGCAGGCCGTCTCCCGGCACGTCGCCGCGAGACCGAGCGATGCTGCGGCCGTCCTGATCACGGCTCGCTCGCTCCAGCTGCGCGCCACCGCCGGTAGCGCGCTGGTCGTCGTCGCGGTGGCCGGGGCCGTCGGACTGGGTGGGGATCCGCTGGCGCCATTCCTCGCGACGGCCGCGCTGACGGTCGTGCCGCACGGCCTCCTGCACTTGTTCCTGGCTTACGACAACGGGCTCCACAACTTCCGCCGGCAGGCGACTATTCTCGTCCTATACTCCGTCGCCAAGACCGTCGCGGTGGTCGCCCTCGCCGTTTTGTACCGCGGGCTCGGCGCCCTGGTCGGCTATGCGGCGTCATCGCTCGGCTCGCTGCTCATTGGCCGCCGCCGCGTCCCGGACGGTGACCGGTTCGACGCGATGAGCCTGATCCGGTTCGCCGCTCCGGTCATCGCGCTCGTCGGCGTCTCGGCGACGCTGCTCAACGTCGACCTCCTGCTCGTGCAGGCGTTCGGCGGATCACCGCAGGACACGGGCTGGTACGCCGCCGCCCAGCAAGTGGCAAGGGCGCCGTACTTCGCGCTGACGGGCCTCGGCATGGCGCTTCTGCCGATCGTCGCCCGGCGCGAGGCCGAGGACGACCGCTCCGGGCTCGCGGCGACGGTCGGCCAGGCGACCCGGTACGCGCTGATCCTGCTCGCGCCGGCGGTTGCGCTGCTCGCGGTCGCGGCGCCCGCCACCATCGAGCTCCTCTACTCGGCGGAATACGCGCCCGGCGCCGCAGCGCTCCCGGCGCTCATGCCCGGCATGGCGGGCATGGCCGTGTTCTCCATTCTCGCCTCCGTCCTCACCGGGATCGGCCGGCCGTGGGTGCCGGTCGCGATCGCGGCAGTCGGACTCGCCGCCACGACGGCGTCCGCCGTCGTGCTGATCCCGACGCACGGTCTGGTCG
>JACDAV010000137.1 GCA_013695255.1 Chloroflexota bacterium | reverse complement strand
ATGAGGAATCACCTGATGATCCGGCACTCGGCCGCGCCTCTCGGCGTCGCCGATCGCGGGAGATCTGCGCCCACCTCGAGCTGACACCGCGGCGGTCACGCCGCCAGCCAGCAACCACGAGCCGTGGGCCAGATCGGGCCCCCGGCTTTTTTGATGCCCATCCACCAGCGGGCGTCCACGAGCCACGAGCCCAACCCGACGAGACCGCCGGGATCCGGGACCGCGGCTCGTTCCATGTCCCGCCCCGGAGCCACAGCCCAGCACCGCGACCAGGAGTCACCACCGTGACCGTCACCCTCGAACCACAACTGAAGACGACCCGAAGGCCATCGGACGATCGCCCAGCGGCGGTCCAGGCGGTGGCGCCCGCGTCCGCCCCGGCGCCCGTGCCCGCCCTCCTGATCGAGGGCGTCACGAAGCGGTTCACGGTCGGGCGGAAGCGCAAGCCCGTGGCCGCGATCACGGACGTGTCGCTGCGCCTGGAGCGGGGCGACATCCACGGCATCCTCGGCGCCAACGGGTCCGGCAAGTCGACGCTCATCCGCCTGATCAGCGGGCTCCTGACCCTCGACGAGGGCCGGGTCGAGGTCTTCGGGCACGACATCGAGCGCGACGAGATGGCGGTCAAGCGCCTGATCAACCGGGTCAGCGTGGACGCCGCCTTCTTCAAGAAGCTCAGCCCGATGGAGAACCTGCTGTTCGCGGCCCGCCTCTACGGCCTCGACGCCGGGAAGGCGAAGCCGCAGGCCATCGCGATCCTGGAGCGGCTGGGCGTATCGCAGAAGCGGCTCGACCGGCCCGTCGAACAGATGAGCCGGGGGATGCAGCAGAAGGTCGCCATCGCGCGAGCCCTGCTGACCAGCCCGTCGCTGCTGCTGCTGGACGAGCCGACCACGGGGCTCGACCCCCGCTCGAAGCTGGACGTGCAGACGTTCATCGAGGACGTCCGCGACACGCACGACGCAACGATCGTGCTGACCACGCACGACCTCGCCGAGGCGGAGCGCCTGTGCAGCCGGATCTCGATCCTCAACGACGGCCGCGTCGTCGCGGAGGACTCGCCGGACGGCCTGAAGCGACTCGTCGCCGAGCGCTACGGCCAGACCCCGACCCTCGAAGCCGCCTTCATGACCTGGACCGGCCGATCGCTCGACGACGACGTCGAGGACGACCAGTCCGGCGACGACGAAACCTGACCGAAAGGAGGTGAGAACCATGCAGCACATCGCCCAGAACCAGCTCCGGCTGGCGAACGACAGGATCGCGGACCGCGTCCGTGATGCATCCCACGTCCGCCTGGCCCGGTCGGCCCGCCCCGCCGGCGGCCGTTCCGTCCGCCGCTCGGTCGGTCACCGGATCATCCGGATCGGCGCCCGGCTGGCCGCGGAGCCCCATCTTCAGCCGGCTCGGTTCCGCTAGGGATCGGGCCGGCGACCCCCGCTCACCGAGAGGATCGTCCAATGACCACCGTCGCCCATGAGCTGAGGGCCTCGTACGCCTTCATCGAGCGCAACTTCTTCCTGACGCGCCGCTACTGGGGCTGGGAAATCGCCTTCCTGGTCTATTCCGTGGCGGGCGCGCTCTCGATCGCGCTCATCGGTGCCGACCAGGGCAGCCCGCGGCTGCTTCTGACGCTGGTGGTCGGGGCGATCTTCTGGAACTACCTGTCCGTGGTGTTCTCGTGGATCGCGGAGACGATCACGGTCGAGCGCTGGGAGGGCACCCTCGAGTACACGATGATGGCGCCCATCCGTCGATCGACGCACCTCCTCGGATCGGTCCTCTACGCGATGCTCTACGGGCTGATCCACACGGCCGTCGTGCTCGTCGTGCTGGTGCTGTTCTTCCCGCAGATGGACCTGTCGAGCGCGAACCTCGCGACCGCCGGCGTGTTCATGCTGCTCGGCTCGTTCAGCTTCGTCGGGATCGGCATGATGGCCGCGATCCTGCCGCTGCTGTACGTCGAGCGGGGTGCCCAGATGACGTTCGTCCTGCAGTACGTGATCCTGCTCGTCAGCGGCGTCTACTACTCGGTCGAGGTGCTCCCCGAGTGGATGCAGGTGCTCTCGGCCATCTCGCCCGCCACGTACGTCCTCGACGGCGTGCGCCGGGGGCTGATCGACGGCGCCCCGGTGAGCGCGCTGCTCGGTGACGTCGGGCCGCTCGTCGTGATGGGCATCGTCCTCATCCCGGCCGGGCTGTGGGCGTTCGCCCAGGCGGAGCGCTACGCGA
>JACDAV010000097.1 GCA_013695255.1 Chloroflexota bacterium | reverse complement strand
CCCCGGCATCGGCGGCGTCGGGGGCGATCGTCGCCCCGCCGCCCCACGGCGCCCGCACGACGAAGCCGCGCAGGGTGTCGCCTGGCCCGCGCAGGAGCCGCGTGGAGTCGGGTGTGGCGAACGCCCGCAGCAGGTGGCGCCGGTCCTCGCCGGTCGCCGCCGCGTCGAGCAGCGCCATGGCGTCGAGGTCGGCCGGTTTCCACGGCGCGAGGCTCGGCTTGCCGCCCGCGATTCCGGGCGCCTCGATCGTCTGGTACGACGTGTCGTACCGGAACCCCATCCGCTCGTACATCGGGCGGCCGGCGTCCGTCGCGACGAGGACGAGCGTCGCGCAGCCGGTCGCCTCGAGAGCCCGGACGGCCGCGTCTGTGAGCCCCCGGCCGAGGCCCCGGCGGCGCCACGCCCCGTCGACGAAGACGGCGCCGATCCAGCCAGCCCGGCCGTTGACCGTCCCGACCGCGGTCCCGACCACGGTCCCACCTGCCACGGCGACGAACGGGTGCGCCTCCGCGTGCCCGACCGCCCAGGCGAAGAAGTCGCGGCGATCGCCCCAGTCACCCCGCAGGACGGTCTCCGTGGCGGCGTCGACGTCGGAGGCAGTCATCGGACGGATGGTGGGCGACATACCGGGATGCTAGCCGCGGGTCCCGGGAGGCGGCTCCGCGGCTATCATCGCCGGCGTGGCCACCCTGTCGCGTTCCGAGGTCGAGCACGTCGCGCACCTGGCCCGCCTGGGGCTGACCGAGGCCGAGCTGGGCCGGCTCGAGGGCGAGCTGAATCACATCCTCGACCAGTACGCCGTGCTCGCCCAGCTCGACACCGAGGCGATCCCGCCGACGGCCCAGACGATCGAGCTGGAGAACATCCTGCGCGACGACACGGCGCGGCCGTCGCTGCCCGTCGAGGCGGTGCTGCGCAACGCGCCGGACAGCCGCGACGGCTTCATCGTCGTGCCCGCGATCCTCGAAGGCACCGGACGATCGCCGGGATGAGCGCGCCGGGATGAGCGCGCCGGGATGAGCGGGGCGACCCGACCGCCGGAGGAGCTGGTCCGTCTGCCCGGCCACGCCATGGCCACGGCACTCCATGCCCGCGAGGTGTCATCGCGCGAGCTGACCGAGGCGCACCTCGCCGTGGCCGAGCGGCAGAACCCGGCACTGAACGCCTGGCTGACGCTCGACCGCGACGGCGCGCTCGCGGCGGCGGACGAGGCGGATCGCCGGCTGGCCGCGGCTGGCTCGGAGGCGGGCGCGGCAGGAACGGCAGGAGCGCCCGGCATCGGCGACCTGCACCCGCTGTTCGGCCTGCCCGTCGCGCTGAAGGACCTCGTGTCCATGGCCGGCGGCCAGTGCACGGCGGGGTCGCGGATCCTCAGCGGCTATGTGGCGCCGTACGACGCGCACATCACGGAGCGGCTGCGCGCGCTCGGCGCGGTGATCCTCGGCAAGACCAACATGGACGAGTTCGCGATGGGCTCCTCGACGGAGCACTCGGCGTTCGGGCCGACGGCCAACCCGTGGGCGCTCGGGCGAGTCCCGGGCGGCTCGTCGGGCGGCTCCGCGACGGCGGTCGCGGCCTACCACGCGCCGTTCTCCATCGGCACGGACACCGGCGGCTCGATCCGCCAGCCGGCGGCGCTGACCGGGATCGTCGGCCTCAAGCCTACGTATGGCCGGGTCAGCCGGTACGGGATCGTGGCCTTCGCGAGCTCGCTCGACCAGATCGGGCCTTTCGGGCGCGACGTGCGGGACGCGGCCGCGCTGCTCCACGCGGTCGCCGGGCGGGACGCGCGCGACTCGACCTCGGCGCCCATCCCGGTGCCGGACGAGCTCCTGGCCCTGCCCGACGACGAGAAGGCCGCGGGCTCGCTGCGCGGCAAGCGGCTGGGCTTGCCGCGCGAGTACTTCGTGGCCGGCATGGAGCCGGGCGTGGAGGCCCGGGTGCGGGAGGCCGTGGCGGCACTCGAGGCGGCCGGCGCGACGGTCGAGGAGGTCTCGCTGCCACACACGGACTACGGGCTGGCCACGTACTACATCGTCGCGCCGGCAGAGGCGTCGGCCAATCTCGCGCGCTACGACGGGATCCGGTACGGGCCGCGCCGTGGCGAGGGCGACACGCTGGGCAACTACCTGCGCACGCGGGGCGAGGGGTTCGGGGCGGAGGTGAAGCGGCGGATCATGCTCGGCACGTACGCGCTGTCGGCCGGCTACTACGACGCCTACTACCTCAAGGCCCAGAAGGTCCGGACGCTCATCAAGGCCGACTTCGACACACTCTTCGATGCCGGCTTCGACGCCCTCGTGGCGCCGACCTCGCCGACCGTCGCCTTCCCGTTCGGCGCCCGCATGGCCGACCCCGTCTCGATGTACCTGTCCGACGCGTGCACACTGCCGGTCAACATGGCCGGCCTGCCAGGGCTGTCGATCCCGTGCGGCCTCTCCGACGGCCTGCCGGTCGGACTGCAGCTGATCGGACCGGCCTGGTCGGAGCTGGAGCTGTTCCGCCTGGGGCGAGGCTACGAGGCGATCACCGCGGACGCCGACTGGCGGCGCCTCGAGCCAGCCGAGCTGGTCCTCGCGGACGACCCGGCCACGCCCTCGCCGATGGAACGGGTCGCCGCGGGCGCGGCGCGATGACAGCGTGCCGGGCTGTCGAACCGCGCCGAGGTGGCCATGCATGGGATGCAACGATTTCGTGGTTACGAGGCAGTGGCGCGATCGAGCGGCCCCGTTCCGGCGTCGGCTGGTGCTTCCGACGCAAGGAAACGACGTCATTGCGCCGTCTTCGGAAGCCTCGCCACGGTTTCCATGCGTGCGGTGCACAGCGAGAATAGTTCCCGGGCATCGCGGAGTGCCCGACACAAGATTCGTTGCGTGTGATGCACGACCGACGCCGAAAGGACCGCCGCGACGACCTCGCCGGCCCCTGCCGCGGCCGAGTGGCGTAGATTTCGGGCATGACGACGCCCACCCGGACCGAGGGCCTGGAGCCCGCCCTGCTGCCGGCCGACGGGAGCGCGAGGCCCTCCGAGCCCGCCCGCGCCGAACCTGCCGAGGGCCGCGCACCGCTCGCCAACCGCGCCCTGGCCCAGCGCGTGCGCGCCGTCCCGCCGTCGGGGATCCGGCGGTTCTTCGACATCCTGGCCACGATGGACGACGTCATCAGCCTCGGGGTGGGGGAGCCGGACTTCGACACGCCGCCGCCGATCGTCGAGGCCGGCATCGCCTCGCTGCGCGCCGGTCGGACGCACTACACCTCCAACTACGGGACGCTCGAGCTCCGGCGCGCGCTCGCCGCCCACCTCGAGCGCCGCTACGGCGTCTCCTACGACCCGGAGCGCGAGCTGCTGATCACCGTCGGCGCGTCGGAGGCCGTCGATCTCGCGCTCCGGGCGACCTGCGATCCCGGCGACGAGGTGATCCTCCACGAGCCGTCGTACGTCGCGTACGCGCCGGCCGTCGTGTTCGCCGGCGGGACGGTTCGCCACGTGGCAACCCGGCTGGAGGACGACTTCGCTCTCGACCCGGCCGCGGTCGAGGCCGCCATCACGCCCCGGACCAAGGCGCTCTTCCTCGGCTATCCGTGCAACCCGACCGGCGCCGTGCTCCCGGACACGGTCCAGGACGAGCTGGCGCGCATCGCGGAGCGTCACGACCTCCTCGTCTACAGCGACGAGATCTACGACCGCCTCGCCTACGGCTCGTACCGCCATCGGGCGATGAGCGCGCTGCCCGGGATGCGCGACCGGACGATCCTGATGGGCGGCTTCTCGAAGGCCTACGCGATGACCGGCTGGCGGGTCGGCTACCTTGCGGCCCCGGCCGCGATCCTCGAGGGCATCGTCAAGGTTCACCAGTACGGGATCATGTCGGCGCCAACGACGGCCCAGGACGCGGCCCTCGTGGCACTGATCGAGGCCGAGCCGGATGTCGAGCGGATGCTCGCCGAGTACGACCGACGTCGCCGGCTCCTCGTCGCGGGACTGAACGACCTCGGCCTCACCACGTTCGAGCCGCGCGGCGCCTTCTACGCGTTCCCGCGGATCAGCTCGACGGGAATGGACTCGGAGATGTTCGCCACGCGACTGCTCGAGGAGGAGCGGGTCGCGGTCGTGCCTGGCGGCGCCTTCGGGCCGTCGGGCGAGGGACACGTGCGCGCCTGCTACGCCACCGGCTACGAGCAGCTCGAGGAGGCGCTCGTTCGCATCGGCCGGTTCGTGGCGCGTCACCGCGCTGACGCTGTGCCGGCCACCGGCTGACCCGCGCGCCGCCGCCGGCCCGGGTGTGGCGTATGCGAAACTGACGCCCGAGATGGGGCTCCTGCTCGTGCTGACCGGGATCACGGCGGCGCTGATCGGCGCCTGGCAGAGCTACGCCGCGGCCCGCGGCGCGCTTGCGCCGCTAATCCGTCCCGGCGAGCCGACCCGCAGCGCGGTCGAGGCCGCCCAGCCCATCCATGTCCGCACTCGGGTGCGCCTGTTCGCACGCCGGCTCGCCACATCGCTCGCCTGGCTGCTCCTCTCGTTCTACGGGCTGTTCCTGGCGTCCGTCGGGTCGGTGGAGCGGTGACGGTCAGCGGCACCGCTCCGGCGGCGGCAGGCGCGGAGGCGCTCGAGCGGTACGAACCGGTCATCGGCATCGAGGTCCACTGCCGGCTGCGCACGGCCAGCAAGATGTTCTGTGCCTGCTCGGCGGACTTCGATGGCGCAGCCCCGAACAGCCACGTGTGTCCGGTCTGTCTCGGCCTGCCCGGCGCCCTGCCGGTCATCAACCGGCGAGCCGTGGAGCTGGTCCTCGCCACCGGGCTTGCGATCGAGGCCAGCGTTCCGCCGGCGACCCGCTGGGACCGCAAGAACTACTTCTACCCGGACCTGCCGAAGGGCTACCAGATCAGCCAGTACGACCTGCCCCTGGCGTCCGATGGACGGCTGACCGTGGAGACCCCGGCCGGTCCGTTCACCATTCGCATCCGCCGCGCGCATCTCGAGGAAGACACGGCCCGGCTAATCCACGCGACGCGACAGGACGGGCGGTCCGTCAGCCTCGTCGACTACAACCGCTCGGGGGCGCCGCTGATGGAGATCGTCACCGAGCCCGATCTCCGGACGGCCGAGCAGGCGCGGCGCTACGCCGAGGAGCTCCAGCTGCTGCTCCGGACCATCGGGGCGTCCGATGCCGACATGGAGCGGGGTCAGCTGCGGGTCGAGGCGAACGTCTCGCTCCGGCCGCACGGCGAGGAGGCGTTCGGGACACGGGTGGAGATCAAGAACATGAACTCCTTCCGATCGGTCGAGCGCGCGATCGGGACCGAGATCGAGCGGCAGGCCGCCGCGCTCGACGCCGGCGAGGCGATCGTCCAGCAGACTCGCGGCTGGGACGAGACCCGCGGCGCCACGTACGTCATGCGGGTCAAGGAGTCGTCGGACGACTACCGCTACTTCCCCGAGCCGGACCTGCCACCGCTCCACGTCGACGCGACGTGGCTGGACGGGATCCGGGCCGGCCTGACGGAACTTCCAGCTGCGCGCCGCCAGCGATACCGGGACGCCCTCGGCCTTTCCTCGTACGACGCGGCCGTCATCGTCGCCGACCCCGACGCCACCGGCCTGTTCGAAACGACGCTGGCCGCGGCCGGCGGTCTCGAACCGCGGACGGTTTCCACCTGGGTGGCCGGCGAGTACCTCGGGCTGCGCAACCGATCCGGCACGCCGATCGCCGTGGATCCGGCCGACCTCGCCCACCTCGTCCGCCAGGTCGCGGACGGCGCGATCTCCAGGGCCAACGGCCGCGAGATCCTCGCCCTCCACGTCGCGACCGGCGAGTCCGCCGCCGGGCTCATCGCGGCCCGGGGCCTCCGCCAGATCTCCGACGCCGGGGCGGTGGGCGCGGCGGCGGACGACGTCCTGGCAGCCAACCCGCAGGCCGTCGCGGACTTCCGGGCCGGCAAGCAGCAGGCCGTGGGGTTCCTCGTCGGGCAGGTCATGAAGGCGACTCGTGGTCAGGCCAACGCGGCCATCGCCCGGGCGGCTCTCCTCGAGCGGCTCGAGACCGGCGTGTAGGGCGGCCCGGTGGGACCGATCAATCTCATGCTGTGGGCGGCCGGCGTGGCGCTCATCGCCATCGGATACTCGCGGGCGCGCGGCCCGTGGGAGCGGCTCCAGGCGCTGCGCGCGCAGGAGGCGAACGTCGCTCGCTACGAGTCCTGGCGGGGCGGGGTGCGGGATTCCTCACCCACCGGCGCGTCCGTGGCGATGGACCTGCTGCGCCGCCAGGCCCGGACCGGCGCGGTGATCGCCGGCATCGGGTTCCTCCTCGTGCTCGCGGGGTTCGCGATCCGGTAGGACAGTCCGCCGCGGCGGGCTGCCGGGTCGGGCGGCCCACGCGGCGCACGCAGGTTGGTCGCCTCTGCGGGGCACTCGGGCTGCGGACCTTGTCCGGGACCGGCACTCGGGCTGCGGACCTTGTCCGGCCCGGTATCACCCCCACGGTTATATCCGGGGCATCGAGTGCCACAAGCGGTGTCTCGGGCCCTCCAGCAGGCGTCTGGAGCGCCACCCATGCTCTATAGGTCGCATAACCGCTGGTCGCAACCGGCCCACCGCCACCCTTGCCGCGATGGAAGTGCCGGAAATAGCACTCCCACAACTGCGGCGCTCGAGAACGACAACTACGCTCTCGCGGACGGCCGCCGCCGCCCTCGCCGCCCAGCGGCGAAGCCGGCATCCCGAGGGCCCAGGTTCGCCCTATCGCCCGCGGAACCGCCGGTGCTCGATCGCGGTGCAGCGGTCCATGACGACCTGCAGCCCGGCCTCGTGGGCAATCCGGGCAGCCTCCCAGCTCACGACGCCCAGCTGCAGCCACAGGCTTCCAGCGCCGACCTCGACCGCCTCCCGCGCGTGCGGCACCACGAGCTCCGAGCGGCGGAAGACGTCGACCATGTCGAACGGCCCAGTCGCGTCGGTCGCCTCCCGGAGGTTGCGAAACGCGGGGATGCCCAGGACGTCGCGCTCCACCGGGTTGATCGGTACGCACTCGTACCCCTGATGAACGAGGTACCGGAACACGCCGAAGGATGGCCGGGAGCTCTTCGATGAGGCGCCCACGATGGCGATCCGCCGCGTCGCGCGCAGCAGCGCCCGGATCCCGTCGTCGTCGTCGAGGACCGGGACGGGCCCGCGGCCCTCCTGCAGGTCGAGGACCTCGCGGGCCCGGTGCAGCTCCTCGGCCGTCAGGCGCGGGCCTCCTTCTCGTACGCGACCCCATCCGCCGCCGGCGGGATCGAACGTCCGACGACCCCGGCGAGCACCACGATCGTGATGATGTACGGCAGGGCCGTGTACCAC
>JACDAV010000055.1 GCA_013695255.1 Chloroflexota bacterium | reverse complement strand
GCGCCGGCGCCTGCGGGGGCTCCGGGAGCCGGTCCAGCGCCGTCTCCGCCCGCCCGATCGCAGCCTCGAGACCCGGCCCGGTGACCGTCTCGCGCTCGAGCCGCCGCTGCGTCTCCGCGAGTTCGTCCCGCAGGTCGCCGACGAGCCGCTCGGCCTCCTCCCGTGCGGACCGCACGAGCTCGTCCCGCTCGCGACGGGCGCGGCGGCGCTCCTCATCGGCGGAGCGAAGCGCCGCCGCCGCGCGGACCTCGGCCGCCCGTGCCTCCTCGAGCCGGTCGCTCGTCTCGCCCTCGGCCTCGCGGATCCGGGCCAGCGTCTCTTCGAAGGCGCGCTGGTTCTCCGACAGTCGGGAGCGGGCGTCGGCCACGATGTCGGTCGGCAGCCCGAGCCGCTCCGCGATCGCGAATGCCTGGCTCCCGCCGGGCAGGCCAATCGTCAACCGGTACGTGGGCGACAGCGTCTCGAGGTCGAACTCGACCGATGCGTTGCGGGCCTCCGCCGTCGTGTGCGCGTAGGCCTTCAGCTCGGCGTAGTGGGTCGTCGCCGCCACGAGCGAGCCGGCCCGGATGAAGTGGTCCAGGAGCGCCTGGGCGAGCGCGGAACCCTCGGTCGGGTCCGTGCCCGCGCCCAGCTCGTCGAGCAGGACCAGCGTGTCGGGGCCCGCCGCCTCCACGATCCGGGTGATCCGCCGCAGGTGCCCGGAGAAGGTGGACAGCGACTGGGCGATCGACTGCTCGTCGCCGATGTCGGCAAAGACGTCGCGGAAGACGGGCAGGCGGCTGCCCGCGTCGGCCGGCACGTGGAGCCCGGCCTGGTGCATCAGGGCGAGCAGCCCGAGGGTGCGCAGGGTGACGGTCTTGCCGCCGGTGTTCGGTCCGGTCACGACGAGTGCCGTGTAGTCGCCGCCGAGTCGGACGTCGATCGGCACGACCCGGCCGGTCAGGCCCGGGTGCCGGGCGCCCAGCAGCGTGACCTCCGCTCGTTCCGCCGTCTCCGCGCGCAGCCCGTCCATGAGCGACGCCAGCTGCGCCTTGGCGGCCCACAGGTCGAAGCGGGCAAGGGCGTCGAGCGTCTCGCGCAGCGCCTCGCCGTTGGCCGCGACGTACGACGAGAGCTCGTCGAGGATCCGGCCGATCTCCTCCTGCTCCGCCGCGAGCGCCTCGCGCCAGGCGTTGCCCAGCTCGACCACGACGAGCGGCTCCACGAACAGCGTCTGGCCGCTGCCGGAGGCGTCGTGGACGATGCCCTTGACCCGCGACCTCGCCTCGGACCGGACCGGCACGACGTAGCGGCCGTTGCGCATGGTGACGATCGGCTCCTGGAGCGCGCCGCCAAGCTCCGAGCCGACGAGCGCGTCGAGCCGCCGGCGCAGCCGGTCGTAGGCCACCCGGACGGCGCCCCGCAGCGGACCCAGCCGCGGCGATGCCGTGTCGAGCAGCTCGCCCACCGGGTCGAAGCTGCGCGCCAGCGTGCTGCGCAGCCCGGGCAGCGGGTGCAGCTCGCGGCCCAGGTCCCGGAGCAGCGGACGGCGCTCCTCTGCCAGCGCGGTGTCGAGCCTCGCGGTCGCGTCGAGCGTCTCCGCGATCTCGAGGAAGTGCCCGGGCTCGAGCCGGCCGCCGCGGATGGCGCGCTCGACCCACGGGCCGATGTCGTGGGCCGCGCCAATGCCGACGCCGGGCCGGTCCGTGATCAGCGACCGTGCCTGGTCGGTCTCGTCGAGCCCCCGGGCGACCAGGACGGGGTCGGACTGCGGCTCGAGCGCGTCCGCCAGCCGGCGCGATGGTCCGAACGAGGTCAGCTCGGCGAGCCGCGCCCGGACGGCCGGGAACTCCAGCAGGTCCAGCGAGCGCGTGTCCATCGCTACCCGCGAGGTGCCGGACGCGGACCCGAGACGGAGGCGGACGAGGCGTCCAGCAGCCGCCAGGACCGCTCGGTCCAGGGGCTCCCGGCGTAGGCGATGCCGATCCGCGGCGTCCAGCGCGGATCCGGGGCCCGATCGCCGGGCGCGGGCGGCTCGAGGCGAAGGGTCGATCCAGGGTCGAGGAGGTCCAGGCCCGTCGACGTGCGGTCGATGCCGAAGGCGGCAGCCACGAGACCCGGTCCACGCGCGAGATGGGTGGCCGCCAGGCGGTCGAGGCGATCGCGCTCCGCACCGATGGCGGCCCGGTCGAGTCGGCGTCGCGCCCGGACGGCCTCGAGTCGCGCCGCGCGCATGGCGTCGGCGCCATCGATCGGCTCGACGGCGCGGATCAGCAGTGCGGCCGGGCGGCCGATCGGCTCGGTCACCACGTTGAGACAGTCGTACATCCCGTAGACAAGGTACACGTAGGCCGTGCCGGGACGGGCCCACATGACCTGGTTGCGGATCGTCCGGCCGAAGCGGGCATGGGAGGCGGCGTCCTCCTCGCCGATGTACGCCTCGAGCTCGACGATCCGCCCGACGCGGCGGTTTCGGGCGCCAGAGCCTTCGGGGTCGCGGACGAGGCGAGCGCCCAGCAGGACGGACGCTGCCTCGAGCGTCGGCCGGGCCAGGATCTCGCGGCCGAGGACCGTCAGGTGGACGGGACCGGCGAGCCGCCGGCCGGGAACAGGGCGCGCAGCGCCTCCGGGATGAACGGCCCGAGAATCGCCAGGAACCCCGGGATCAGGTGCTCCCGGAGCGCGCCGGCCGTGACCGACTGGTCGTATGCCTGGTACGTCTCACGGAGCAACGGCAGCTCGTTGCGCGCCTGGACGCCCGGGATCCGGAAGTGGCTGTCGAGGATGACGATGACGATGCCGAGGATGAGGAGACCCTGGACCACCCCGAACGTGCCGCCGATCACCTCGTCCACCACCACGTACTTCCTGAACAGCGGCGCCTTCTTGTAGATCGTCTGGATCAGCACCGTGAAGGCGATGCTGGCGGCGATGAACACGGTCCCGAAGCCGATCATGACCGCGTACGAATCCTCCAGGTGCGTCCAGTTCGCGGCCAGGAAGCCACCGAGCGGCTGGCGAAGGTTGGCCGCGATGAGGAACGAGAAGAGGATCGCGGCGATCCCGAGCAGCCGGCGGATCGTGCCCTGGATGAACCCCAGGACGAACAGGCCGAAGAGCGCGAACGCGACGAGCAGGTCGAACGGGTTGAGCGAAGCGACGAAGGCGGCGATGTTCAAGGCTGCTCCACGGGAAGACGGCGGCGGCGGCCCTTCGACGCCCTGGCGATCATCCGAGGCGCGCAGAGCGTAGCAGCGCCGATTCGCGGCTCGCAAGGCGACGACGGTTCCGGTGGAGCCCCGGGCGGTCCGCCTGGGGACTGGTCGCGGCGGCTCTCGCCGGTCAGGTCCGGAGGCGCGCCCCCAGCCGCTCGCGCAGCGCCCTCGCGATCCGCGCGACGGCCTCGTCGACCTCGTCCTCGGTGAGCGTCCGGTCGGCCGCGAAGACGAGCCGGTGGGCAAGGCTCTTCTCGTCGCCTGCGAGCGGCGCCCCGCGATAGATGTCGAACAGGGACGCCGATCGGAGCAGGTCGCCGCCGGACTCCCCGATCACATCGGCCACGGACGCCGCTTCGCGATCCTCCGCCACGACCACCGCCAGGTCCCGCTCGACCGGCGGATGGCGCGGCGGCGGGGACGACCGGACGTCCTGCATCTGGCCGCCGGCCAGCCCCGCCAGCGCGAGCTCGGCCACGACGACGCGGTCCGTGCGGAGCTCCCAACGCTCGATGACGTCCGGGTGCAGCTCGCCGACGACGCTTGCGAGCTGCACCTCGCCGGTCGGATCGGTGGCCGTCGCACGAAGCGACCGCCCGGGATGGAGGATCGGCTCGTCGGGATCCGCGGCGTACCGGGGGGTTGCGTAGCCCAGCCGCTGGCACAGCAGCTCGACGATCCCCTTGGCGTCGTCCACGTCCCAGTGGCGCTCGGCCTGGTTCCAGGCCGCTGACTCGGCCGGCCCGGTGAGCGCGATGCCGAGCCGCCACCACTCGCAGGTCTCGTCGCCCTCCCGCGCGTATCCCTTGCCGACCTCGAAGATCGCGACGTCCTCGCGACCATGCCGGCGGTTCGTCCCGATCACCTCGGCCAGGCTGCCGAGCAGCCCCTGGCGCAGGACCGAATGGTCCCGCGACAGGGGGTTCGTGACCTCGATCCCCTGGCCGCCGGGCTGATCCTCCCCGCCGACCGACGGGACCGGCTGCCGCAGCGCGAACCCGTCGAGCAGCCGCGGCGACACGAGGGCATGCGTCACGACCTCCGACAGGCCCGCACCGGCCAGGGTGTCGCGGATCGCGTCACGCACCTCGAGCGGCAACGGCCGCCAGCCGGGCATTGGCGTGTGCGGCAGGATCGACGGCACGACGTCATAGCCCCGCACCCGGGCGATCTCCTCCGCGACGTCCGCCTCGATCGCGATGTCGCCCCGCCAGGTCGGCACGAGAGCCGTCACGGCCTCGTCCGCTCCGGTTCGGACGACCAGCGGCTGTGGCTCGAGGGCGACCGTCACCCGGTCGTCCGGCTCGGCTGACTCCGACTCGAGCCCGAGCCGCGAGAGGAGCGCCCGCTGCTCGTCGGTCGAGAGCTCCGTGCCGAGCAGCCGGTTCACTCTCGCCGGGCGGAAGGTGACGGTCGACCGGTCCGGCTCGCTCGGGTTGGTGTCGACTCGCCCCGGCGCCACCGTCCCACCGGCCCATTCGGCGATCAGCCTCGCGGTCCGGTCCGCGCCGATGCGCGCCAGCCGGACCTCCTGGCCCTTCTCGAAGCGGAGGCTCGCCTCCGAGCGGAGCCCGTACCGCTGGCCCGTCCGACGGATGGCGACCGGGTCGAAGACCGCCGACTCGACGACCACGTCCGTCGTCGCCTCGCCGACCTCGGACGACGCGCCGCCAATGATCCCCGCGATGCCCAGGGCGGCGACGGGGTCGGCGATGACGAGCGTGTCCGGGTCGAGCGTTCGGTGGACGTGATCGAGCGTCTCGAGCGGCTCGCCCGATGCCGCCCGGCGGACGACGATCGTCGGGCGCCCGTCGACGCCCGGGTGGATCGCGGCGGCGTCAAAGGTGTGGATCGGCTTGCCCAGCTCGACCATCACGTAGTTCGAGGCGTCGACCACGTTGCTGACCGGGCGCACGCCGGCCGCGAGCAGCCGCATCTGGACCCGGTCGGGCGAGGGCGCCACGCGGACGCCGGACACCCAGCGGGCGACGAAGCGGGAGCACAGGTCCGGCGCCTCGACCCGGACGGCGAGCCGGTCCGCGACCGACCGGCCGCGCTCGACCGGATCCGTGTCCGGCCAGCGGACGCGCGCGCCGGTGGCCGCCGCGACCTCCCGGGCGAGCCCGATCAGGCTGAGCGCGTCGCCCCGGTTCGGCTTGACGTCGACGTCGAGGACGACGTCGCCATGGAGCTCGACAAGGGCGGTCCCGACCTGGGCGGTGTCCGACAGGATCAGGATCCCGTCGGCATCGGCCGTCAGCCGGAGCTCGTCGCCGGAGCACAGCATGCCGTTGCTGACGACGCCCATCTTCTCGGTCCGCTCGATCCGCCGACCGCCGGGCAGGACCGCCCCCGGGAGCGCCACCGGCACGCGCTGGCCGGCGGCGATGTTCGTGGCCCCGCACACGATCTCCAGTGGCTCCCCCTCGCCGACCGTCACGCGGGTCAGCGAGAGGCGGTCCGCCCGCGGGTGCGGCTCGACCGCGAGGAGCTCGCCGACGACGACGTTGTGCCACTCGGCGCCCCAGCGCTCGAGCCCCTTGACCTCCATGCCGAGGAGCGTCAGGCGCTCCGCGAGCTGCTCCGGGGTCAGGTCCACATCGACGTAGTCCCGAAGCCACGAGAGCGGCACCCTCATCGGAACTGCTCGAGGAAGCGCAGGTCGTTCTCCATGTACAGCCGCAGGTCGCCGACGCCGTACCGAAGGTTGGCGATCCGCTCGACCCCCATCCCGAACGCGAAGCCCTGGTAGCGCTCCGGGTCGATGCCGCCGTACTGGAGCACGACGGGATGGACCATGCCGGCGCCCAGGATCGTCATCCAGCCCGTCCGCGAGCAGGCCGGGCAGCCGGAACCGCCGCACACCAGGCACTCGACGTCGAATGCCACGGACGGCTCGGTGAACGGGTAGTAGCCGGGACGGAACCGCGTCCGCCGGCCGGCGCCGTACATCGCCTGGGCGAACTGGTCGAGCAGGCCCTTGAGGTCGCCGAGCGTCGTTCCCTGGTCGATCATCAGGCCCTCGACCTGGAAGAACTCGCTGGCATGGCTGGCGTCGACCGCCTCGTAGCGGAAGCAGCGGCCGGGAAGCAGCGCCCGGATTGGCGGACGGGCCGATTGCATGACCCGGATCTGACCCGGCGACGTGTGCGTCCGCAGCAGGTGGTCCGGGACGTCGACGTACAGCGTGTCCCACAGGTCCCGGGCGGGGTGGTCCGGCGGGATGTTGAGCATCCGGAAGTTGGTGGTGTCGTCCTCGACCTCGGGGCCCTCGTAGACCTGGAACCCGAACTGGCCGAAGATGGCGGCGATCCGGTTCGCGGTCTCCACGACCGGGTGGAGCGTGCCACGACGGACCGGGCGGGCCGGAGTCGTGACGTCGACCGCCTCGGCGCCCAGACGCTCGCCCAGCTCGCGCGCCCGGAGCGTGGCAGCACCATCGGCGAATGCGGCGCGCATCGCCGCCTGGACCTCGTTGGCGATCGCCCCGACCCGCGGCCGGTCCTCGGCCGGAAGCGCGCCGATGCCCCGCAGCACGACCGTCAGACGGCCCTTCTTGCCGAGCAGCGTCACCTCGAGCTCCTCGAGCTCGCTCGTCGACGCCGCCGACCGCGCCGCCGCGACGGCCTCGTCGCGCAGCGCATGCAGCTCTCGGGTCAGTCCCGCGAGATCCACGATCTCCTCGCTAGCGGCTCGGCGAATCACGAACGCCTCGCTCGTCGACGACGGTCGACCGATTGGCGAGGAACGTCGTTGCCGGGTGAGCCCGAGATGAGCCGGACGGCTCAGGCGCCGCGGGCAATCTCCACGATCCGCCCGAACGCGCCCGCGTCGCGCACGGCGAGGTCCGCCAGGATCTTGCGATCGAGGGCGATGTCCGCCTTCTTGAGGCCAGCGATGAACTGCCCGTAGGTGACGCCGTGCTGGCGGGCCCCGGCGTTGATCCGGATGATCCACAGCTGGCGGAGCTGACGCTTGCGCTGCTTGCGGTCGCGCGTGGCGTAGGCCAGTGCGTGCATGAGCGCCTCGCGCGCCGGCTTGATCAGCCTCGAACGCGTGCCCTTGCGGCCCTCCGCTGCCTGCAGGAGCCGCTTGTGTCGCCGGTGCGCGGTGACGCCGCGCTTGACTCGTGCCATCGGACTATCCGTTCTTCTTCAGGTACGGGAGCAGTCGCTGGACCTGTCGCGCGTGCTCCGTGCCGAGGGTGGACTTGCCGGCGTAGCGGCGGGTTCGCCGGGACGACTTGATCTCGAGGTGATGGCCGCGCCACGCCCGCACCCGGACCGCCTTGCCGCTGCCGGTCACGCCGATCCGCTTCTGGGCTGCCTTGTGGCTCTTGATCTTCGGCACGCCGGCCTCACTCTCCTGTTGGTGCCGGCGCAACGGCCGGCCGGTCTGCCCGCGCTGCCGAGACGGCCCGCGGGTCGTTGGTCTTCTGTTGTCCCGGCGCGTCGGCGCCGGTCCCGTTCGATGCCGCCTGGGCGACCGACGCCTGCGAGGCGCTCGTCGGCGGCTTCTGGGCCGCGGCGGGCTGCTCCTCCGAGTTCGGGGCCGCGGCGGCCTGCTGCTCCGGTT
>JACDAV010000423.1 GCA_013695255.1 Chloroflexota bacterium | reverse complement strand
TCGCCTCCGCCTCGACGAGTGTCAGGTCGTTGTCCCGGTGGGGCGACGCGTTCCCTGCCGGCGGCAGGCCGTGACGATCGCCATCCAGACCGATCCCGCCCAGCGCCCGGATGCGCTCGACGGACCGGACGGGCGCGCCCTCCGCGGGCGCGATGTGGATCCACTCGACACGGCCGGTCGTCATGCGTCGAACTGTAGCGCGGAGCCCGGCGGCCGGCCGGATACGTCCGGTCAGGCGGCCGCCCGACTGTCGGGGAACGGCACGCCCCCGGTCATTGACGCGCGGTTGCCGTTGCGTTGCCGATCCGGGCAGGCACGGGGGCGGGGTGGTGCCGGCGGCTCGCGCGCAACCGCGCCCGGCGCCGTTCGCCCGCGCTAGGATCGCATCCCATGCCCTGCGACTTCGTGATCCTGGGCGGCGGCTCGACCGCCTGCGCGCTCGCCAACCGGCTCTCGGCCGATCCCGCGACCCGCGTCCTGGTGCTCGAGGTCGCTCGAGACGCGGAGACGGCGCTGCATCCGTCGTGCACGGCGCGGATGGGGACCGGAGTGGAGGCGGCCCACCTGATCCTGGGCAACACGCCCCTCCCACCGGAGGAGCTGCCGTTCTACCGGCATGGCCGGACGCACCCGGCGGCGGTGGCCGCGGTCGCCGGCGGCGGGACCCCGGCGTGACCGACGCGACCTTCGACTGGCGCGGCGCCTTCGAGAACGCCGAGCTGAACGCCCTGCACGCCGAGGGCTTCGGCCACGTGGCCGGCGACGACGACTGGCGCGGCCAGGTCGAGCGGCACAGCCTCGGCTGGGTGTGCGCCCGCGAGGCAGGCGAGCTGGTCGGCTTCGTCAACGTGCCGTGGGACGGGGCGACGCACGCCTTCATCCTCGACACGGTTGTAGCCATGCGGGCCCGCCGACGCGGCATCGGGACGCGGATGGTCGCGATCGCCGCGGAGGAGGCGCGCGCGGCGGGCTGCGAGTGGCTGCACGTCGACTTCGACGACGACCTGCGCGGCTTCTACCTCGATGCTTGCGGCTTCCGCCCGACCGATGCGGGGCTGATCGCGCTCTGAGCCGGCACGGGGCCCGGCCGCGGCTCCACGTCCAGTGAGTTCACCGGTGGTGAACACGCTGTCGACGAACGCGCGGGGGCCGGGCCGACTTCCGATAGATCGGGGTGAGAGCGACACGGGCTCGTTCGCGGACCGTTCAGCCCTGGTGAACCGTGGGCGCTGACTTCGCGGGCGGCGGCGCCGGAACGGGCACCAGAGGTTGCGGGTTCCACCACCTGACCGCCGGGCGGTCGGTATCCGGTGAGAAGACGCCGGGCGATCACCTGGTGAGCACCCCGGCGGGAACCCCTGCTGGCTCCACGCTCGCCCGGCCGTGGCGCGGGGCCAAGGCCGCTCCGTAACGATCTTCTGGCGGTCGCCTGGTTGGACCCGGTCGCCGCAGCCGCTGAGGATGAGCCTTCGAGCCCGGGCCTTTGGGGTGTGCGGCTCGCCGCCGGCGGCGCTCGTCAGCCCGTGCCGCTCTCCGAGCCGATCCGCCACTCCAGCTCGAACGTTGCCTGGCCCTCGTGCGGCGCATCGAACCCGCCGCTTCCCTCGATCCCGGCGAGCTCCCCGGTGCCGGACCCGGCCACGACCTCCCACCGGCCGCGGGCCCGCTCACCGTCGAAGACGCCGATCGAGGTGACGACAACGCTGCCCCGTCGTCCCTCGACCGTCCCGTCGATCTCCTGCAGGCCGACGAAATCCGCGGTTCCATCCGGGCGGTAGCACATCAACCACTCGACCCGGGCGGTGCCCTCGATGCCGCCCGACAGGTCCTGCGCAACGCTCGCCTGCGACACCTTGCCGGGCTCCCGCTCGAGGATCGTCCGCTCGTCCCAGGTCGTGACTGCGAAGTTGCCGCTCAACCGGGGCATCGCCACACCCCCATTGCTCGACGACCGGATCCCGCGATCACTCGGGGGCCTCCGCCCAGCCCTCCAGCTCTCCCGAGCCGTGCAGCTCGACCAGGCTCTGCCGCCGGCCGCCGGGTCCCATCTGACGACCGGCGACGAAGGCATCCCCCTCGATCGCCCGGCCGTCCTTCGTCCGCCCCACGAGCCGCCCGGTGTCCGGCAGGGGCGCCGAGACGAGCACGCGGGCGGCCCACTGCGACCGGCCGGCTTCGTCGATCCAGAGATCGACCGTCGCGTTCGCGAGCGGCAGCCCGGCGAAGGTCACCTCGGCGAGCGGAAAACGTTCGTGCTTGCTTGCCACCGCATCCACCCTACCCTGCGGACCAATCGGCTGCCGGGCCGCGACGACGTCTCCCCGATCAGGCGTCCCCCGCCGCGACGGCGTCGGTCAGCCAGGCGGCGACGTAGGCCGTGAACGATGGTCTGACCAGCCGCTCTTCGACCCGGAGATGCGCCGGCTGCGCAGCTGACCTCAGGCCGTGCGACGGGCTCGCACGACGAGCAGCAGGAAGGACGTCTCGACGACGTCCACCCCGGCGATGATCAGCGCGATCACGAGCGGCAGCGGGTGAGCGACGACCCAGCCCACCGAGGCTGCGAACAGCGCCACGCCGAGGAACACGAGCCGGACGCCGCGCACCATGGTCGGGAGGTCCGGCGCCGTGGACCGCTCCGCCGTCTCCGCACCGATCCGCCGGAGCCCCGCCGCGAGCAGCCAGGCGCCGCCCACGACCGCGAGGCCGACGAGCACTGCCCGCACCACGGCCGGCGGCGTGACGATCGCGTCGACGAGCCGGGCATCCCAGCCGAACGCCGTGCCGCCGGCAAGTGCCGCCACCCCCACCGCCAATGGCAGCAGGTCGGCCGGTCGCAGGGCGTCACGCCGGCGCGTAGGCTCCGACTGCTTCACCTGCGAACCTGCTCGGAATTGACGCGAACGGGCGGCACGACTACGCGGTCACCTTCAGCTCGACCTCGTGCGCGCCTCCATCGACGATCCGCCAGGCCCGCACGGAGGGCGCGGTCGACGTGGGATCCGCCTCGTCTGCGGCCAGCGAGACGAGCAGGTAGAGCGCGTCCGGGTAGAAAGCCTGCCCGAGGTCCGTCGGCGATGGCCGCGCCGGCGTGTGGGTGTGCGAGTGGACGATGCCCCAGAACGTCTCGCCCGTGTCCTCGGTCGCGAGCGTCAGGCGGAGCAGGTCGTCCGGATCGATCTCGTACCGGTACGGCGACGCCGCCCGGTTGCGGCACGGCTCCCAGCGCAGCGCCCGACCGCCGTCTGCCGCCGCCCGATCGCCGACGATCAGCCCGCAGGCCTCGTTCGGATACTCGGACCGAGCGTGGTCGATGAGGGCCTGGACCATGGATGCCGGCAGGCCGACGGTCGCGGGGCCCGGGTGGGTCCCCGGCGTCTCGGGCGCCCCCCCGCCTACCACCAGTTGACGCCGCCCTCGAGGTCCGTCTCCATCTCGTCGAGCTCGCGGGTGAATGTGCCGGCCGAGAGGTACTTCCAGCCACCGTCCGGCAGCAGCGCCACGATCGTCCCGCGCTCCATCCGCTGTGCCTCGCGGGCCGCGGCGACCAGCACGGCGCCGCACGAGGGACCACCGAAGATCCCCTCCCGGAACACGAGGTCGCGCAGCGCGGCCAGCGAGTCGCGGTTGGAGACGAGGTACTTGGCGTCGAGCAGCGACGGATCGAGGAGCTCCGGGATGAAGCCCTCTTCGAGCGACCGCAGGCCCTGCACGGACTCGCCCGGGAGCGGCTCGGCGGCCACGATCCGGACGCCCGGCTTGGCCCGTCCGAGGTAGCGGGCGACGCCCATCAGCGTGCCCGACGTGCCGAGGCCAGCGACGAACGCGTCGATCTCCGGGCAGTCGGCCAGGATCTCCGGGCCAGTCGTCTCCTCGTGGGCGCGGGCGTTGGCCGGATTGCCGTACTGGTACGGCATGACGAACCGCTCGTCCTTGGCGCACAGGTGCTTGGCCAGCGCGATCGCCCCGTTCGAGCCGAGCGCGCCCGGCGAGTCGATCACCTCCGCGCCGAACAGCGCCGCCATCTGGCGCCGCTCGTTGGTCACGTTGTCCGGCATGACGAGGGCGACCCGATAGCCCTTGCGCCGCCCGATCATGGCCAGCGCGATCCCGGTGTTGCCGGATGTCGGCTCGAGGATGATCGAGCCGGGGCGAAGCCGGCCGCGCTCCTCGAGGTCCTCGATCAGATACTTGGCGGCCCGGTCCTTGACCGAGCCCGTCGGGTTGAGCATCTCCAGCTTGGCGAAGATGCGGACCGCCGGGTTGGGCGACATGCGCGGGATCTCGACCAGCGGCGTGTGCCCGATCGCGTCGAGGATGTCCTCGAAGCGCCCGCCGTGGCGCACCATCGCCTCGTGGGCGTGGGCGTGGTCATGTGCGGCATGGACGGGCTGCGGCCTCGCGTCTCGGAGGCCGCCCGGATCCACCGCCGCCGACTTGGCGAGGGCCATCGTCAGCCGCCCGCCATCGCCGGCAGCAGCCGGATCTCGTCGCGCGGCTCGACCTTCGTCTCGAGGCCGTCCAGGTAGCGAACGTCCTGGCCGTTGACGTAGACGTTGACGAACCGGTTGAGCTCCCCGTCGCCGGTCAGGAGCTGGTCCCCGAGCGACGGGAACCGGGCGACGAGCTCGTTGACGACCTCGCCGACGGTCCCGCCCGCGATGTCGAGCTCCTTCGCGCCGCCGACCTGCGGCCGGAGGACGGCAGGGATCCGGACCGCGGTCATGCCCGCGTCTCCCCGGCCGGCGCGGCGGAGGCGGCCAAGGACCCACCGAGCAGGAAGGGGGCGTCCCCACCGACCGACGCGGCTGCCAGCGGGCGGCCCGCCGTTCGAGCCTCGACCGCAGCCTCCGAGCAGACCGGGCAGGCCGGGTCGCGCTTGAGCTTCAGTTCGCTGAACGCGCCGTCGAGGGCGTCGAACAGCAACAGGCGACCGGCCAGCGTGTCGCCGATCCCGAGCAGCAGCTTCAGCACCTCGTTCGCCTGGAGTAGCCCCATGATCCCGGGCACCACGCCGAGCACGCCGGCCACCGAGCAGCCGGGCGCCAGCTCCGGCGGAGGCGGCGTGGGGTACAGGCAGCGGTAGCACGGTCCCTCGTACGGCTGGAAGACCGTCAGCTGGCCCTCGAACCGGAACACGCTGGCGTGGACCACCGGGATGCTCGCCGCGACGGCCGCGTCGTTCAGGATGTAGCGGGTCTCGAACGTGTCCGTGCCGTCGAGGATGACGTCGTAGCCGTCGATCAGCCGGACGACGTTGTCGGCGACGAGCATCTCCTCGTGGGCGACGACGTTGACGTCCGGGTTGAGGGCGGTCAGCGTCTTGCGGGCCGACTCGACCTTCTTCTCGCCGACTCGGTCGGTGGTGTGGATCACCTGGCGCTGCAGGTTCGAGGCGTCGACCACGTCGAAGTCGACGATCCCGATCGTGCCGACCCCGGCGGCGGCGAGGTACAGGGCGGCCGGCGACCCGAGGCCGCCGGCGCCGATGAGCAGCACCTTCGAGTCGAGGAGCTTCGCCTGGCCGTCGATCCCCACCTCCGGGATCAGGAGGTGCCGGCTGTAGCGGAGCTTCTGGTCCGGGCGGAGGGCGACCGGCATCTTCCAGGGCAGCCCCTGCGTCTTCCAGGCCTGGAACCCGCCGACCATCGAGCGGACATCGGCGTAGCCCATCTCGCGGAGCGTCTGGGCCGCGAACAGCGAGCGGATGCCGCCGGCGCAGTAGAGGACGACCGGCGTGTCCCGCTGCGGCACGGCCGCCTCGATCTGCTGCTCGAGGTAGCTCTTGCTGATGTGGTGGGCGCCGGCGACGTGACCCTGCTCCCACTCGGACGCCTCGCGGACGTCAACGACGGTCACGCCACCGGGGGCGGCCTCTCGGGCCTGGGCGACCTCGGCGGGGGAGACCTCGGGGATCGCGGCTCTGGCCTCCCGGAGGAGGTCGGCATAGGACTTGGGCATCGGATGAAAGGCTCCGTTGGTCGACGGGCTGCCGAGCTGGCGGCAGGGCGGTGGAGGTCTCGGTGCGACCCTCGAGGG
>JACDAV010000413.1 GCA_013695255.1 Chloroflexota bacterium | reverse complement strand
GGGCTTCCACACCACGCGATGCCGCCGAGGCCGCGTCGGACGCGTGACGGCGCTGCCCGCATGACGGCGGCGTCCGGGTGACGGCGCCGCGAGCCGGGGCGGCCCTCGACCGCTTTCTCGCCACGCTCGCGGCCCGGGACGCGTCGCCCCACACGCAGCGCGCCTACTCGGGCGCGGTGGGTCGGTACATCGCCTGGCTGGACGAGCGCGGCGTCGACTGGCGCGATCCACCCCGGTCGGACCTGCGGGCCTACGTGGCATCGCTGGCCGGTTCGGTCGGCCGCGCCTCCGTGGCCCAGCGTCTCGCGGCCATCCGCTCGTTCCACCGCTTCGCGGCGCGGGAAGGTCTCGCTCCCGGCGATCCGTGGGGCGCCATCGCGACGCCTCGGCTTCCTCGCCGCCTCCCGCGCGTCCTCGAGGTGGAGCAGGTCGAGCGGCTCCTGGCGGCCATCGATGAGGCCGCCGCCGGCGCACCGCCCGGGGGCCGTGCCGGGGAGCGCAGCCGGCTGGTCACGGCGCTCGCGCTCCGCGATCGGGCGATCGTCGAGACCGCCTATGCGGCCGGTCTGCGGATCAGCGAGCTGGCCGCCGCCGATCTGGCGGCCCTGGAGCTGCGGCGCGGCGAGATCCGGGTCCTCGGCAAGGGCCGGAAGGAGCGCGTCGGGCTCCTCGGGCGGCCGGCGATCCATGCCCTGGAGCGATATCTCGCGGACAGCCGGCCGCTCCTGCTCGACCGACGCGCCCGTGACGCGGCCCCGGCGACGGAGGTCTTCCTGAACCACCGCGGCCATCCCCTCGGCGTGCGGGGGCTGCGGTACCGGCTCGACCGACTGTGCCGCGTGGCCGGACTTCCCGAGGGCATCTCGCCGCACACGCTGCGCCACTCCTTCGCCACGCACCTCCTCGACGGCGGAGCGGACCTGCGAGTCGTGCAGGAGCTGCTCGGCCACGAGAGCCTGGCCACGACCCAGATCTATACCCACGTCTCGCCGACCCGGCTTCGCGCGGCGTACCGCCAGGCTCATCCGCGCGCGACCGTGGACGGACCCGCGTGACGAACGGCCCAGCCAGACGGGTCGATCCGCCGAGCGCCGCCGCGGATCCGGGCCTTGCCCCGGAGGCGCCCGGTCCCTCCGCCCCGCCCACCACGCGGGGACGAACCCTCGCCGTGGCCGGGCTGGTCGTGTCGGGGGCGTTTCTCGGCTCCCGCGTGCTGGGCTGGGTCCGCAACCTCGTCGTGCTCAATACCTTCGGGGCCTCTGCCGAGCTCGACGCCTTCTTCGCTGCCTTCCGCCTGCCGGACCTCATCTTCCAGCTCGTCGCTGCCGGCGCGCTCGGATCCGCCCTGATCCCGGTCGTGGCCGGGCTGCTCGCGACCGACAGCCACCAGCGTGCGTGGCGGGTCGTGTCGACCGTGGCCAACCTGATGCTCCTCGCACTCGCCGTGCTGGCCGTCGCGCTGTCGCTCGCGGCGCCGGCGATCGTCCCCGCCATCACCCCGGGCTTCGACGCCATCCATACCGCGCAGACCGTCGAGCTGACCCGGATCATGCTGCTCGGCCCCGTCTTCCTCGCGCTTGGCGCCGTGGCCACAAGCGTCCTCAACGCGTCCGGCCGGTTCGCGGCCGCGGCCATGGCGCCGATCGTCTACAACCTGGCGATCATCGGCGGTGCCGTCCTCCTGGGCCCAAGCCTCGGCGTCCAGGGGCTGGCGATCGGCGTCGTCGTGGGATCACTCGGCCACCTCCTCGTCCAGCTCCCCGGCCTGCGGCGGCTCGGCTTCCGGTACGAGCCCGTGGCGGCGCTGCACGACGACCAGGCGCGGCAGGCGCTCCGGCTGATGGCGCCGCGGGCGCTCGGGCTCGGTGCCGGCCAGATCACCTTCGTGGTCGTGACGTCCCTGGCGACGATGCTCGGCACCGGCGCCGTGACGGCGTTCTACGCCGCCTTCACGCTCCTCCAGGTCCCGGTCGGGGTCATCGGCGTGCCACTCGGCGTGGTGGTCTTTCCGTCGCTCGCGCGCGTCGCCGCCGTCGGCCGTGAGGCCGAGTTCGTGGGACTCGTGACGCGCGGGATCCGACTCCTGCTGTACGTCATGGTGCCGATCGCCGGGCTGCTGGCGATCCTGCGGCGGCAGGTGGTGACGGTCCTCTTCCCGGGCCTGGGCAGCGTGTACATCGAGCTGACGGCCAACGCGCTCCTGTACTTTCTGGGCGGCCTGGCGGCGCACGCGCTGATCGCCGTCCTGGCGCGCGCCTTCTATGCCCGGCAGGACACGCGCACCCCGGTGGCGGCCGCGATCCTGGCCGTGGCGGTGAACACGGTTCTGGCCGCGCTCCTCGTCGGCCCGCTCGGGCTGGCCGGGATCGCGACCGCGATCGCGGTCGCCGCCTGGCTCGAGGCCGTCGTCCTCGTCGTCCTCCTCACCCGGCGGCTGCCGTCGCTCGGGCTCGGCGACATCGTGCGCGTCGGTCTCGAGGCGGCGCTGGCGACGGTCGTCGCGAGCGCGCTCGGGCTGGTGGCGCTGTACGCCATCGACGGCCTGATCGGACCGCACCCGGGCCCCATCGCGCTGGTCGTGCAGTCCTTCCTCGTGGCGATCGCCTTCGGGGCCGTCTACGTCGGCCTGAGCCTCGCCTTGCGGATCCCGGAGCTGCCATCCATGATCTCCGTGATGACCGACCTCCTGCGCCGCCGGGGCCGGTCGTGAGCGCGACCGTCGACGAACGGGCGGCCGCCCCGGACGAACCGGCCCGGCCGGGTCGCGGTGATCGCGACCCGTTCCCGGACGACGCCGGCTGGGACGAGTTCGTCGCCGCCTGCGAGCCGGGCTCCTACCTGCAGCTGAGCCCGTGGGCCCGGGTCAAGGCGGCCAACGGCTGGTCGGCGACCCGGCTGGCGCCCGCTGGCCGCGAGACGATCGGCGCCCAGGTGCTCGTCCGCCGCCCCCGCCCGGTGCCGTGGGGCTACGCCTATGCGCCGCGCGGGCCGGTCGCCGCGTTTTGGACGCCTGACGCGATCGCGGACTTCACGAGCCGCGTGCGGGACGAGCTGCCCGGTCGCGCCGGCCGGATCTCGCACCTCCGGATCGATCCGGAGATCGAGCTCGACGGTCCGCTCGATCCCGACGGGTCCCTCCGCCACGCGATGCGCAGCCAGGGCTGGCGTCCGGCCGGCCCCATCCAGCCGAACTCGACCCGGATCATCGACCTTCGCGCGGACGAGGCGACGCTGCTGGCCGATCTGCGCAAGAAATGGCGCCAGTACGTCAACCGTGCTCGCAAGGCCGGCATCCGGATCGTCGACGCCGAGGGCGACCGGCTGGCTGACTTCTACCGGATCTACCGCGAGACGGCGGTCCGTGCCGGGTTCCTCATCCGGACGGAGGAGGCATATCGGGACGTGTGGCAGGCGTACCGCCCGACGGGCAACGCGCGGCTGCTCTTCGCCGAGACGCCGGACGGTGAGGCGCAGGCCGCGCTGTTCCTGGTCCGGGCCGGGTCGCGCGTCGTCGAGCCGTACGGCGGCATGACCGCCGCCGGCGCCGACAGCCGCGCCAACTACCTCCTGAAGTGGGAGGCGATCCGATCGTCGAAGGAGCAGGGTGCCACGAGCTACGACCTGTGGGGCCTCGCGACCGGCGGGATCGCGCACTTCAAGACGGGCTTCGGCGGCCGCGAGGTCCGCTACATCGGGGCCTGGGACCTGGTGCTCGATCCGCTCGGGCGCCTCACGTACGAGACGGCGCAGCGGGGGCGGGTGATGCTGGCGCGACGGCGGCGCGGGCTCGGTGGCGGCGGGCAGGCCACGGCGTTCGAGGGCTCCGATTGACCGATGCGCCGCGCCTCGCCGCCGAGCCGACGTCCGATTGGGACGCCCTGGCCGTCGAGCGGCCGGGCGGGCATGTGCTCCAGTCACGGGCCTGGGCGGAGCATCGGCGGGCACGGGGCTGGACGCCATTGTTCGCCGTCGCCGGGGACCTCCGGGTACTCGCCCTCACCCGTTCGTGGCCGCTCGTCGGCGGCGGCAGCGCCTACATCCCGCGAGGACCGGCGCCCACGGTCCCGGCGGAGTCGCTCGGCTCGGTGCTCTGGACGGTCACCAAAGCGCTCGCGGGAACTGGGATCGACGTCGTCGCCGCGGACCCGGAGGTGCCCGCCGCCGACCCGGCGTGGCGGGCCTGGCTCCGCCGCGCGCGCTTTCATCCCATCGACGAGATCCAGCCGTCCCGCCACCGGGTGACCCTGCCGCTCGACCGCTCCGCGGACGAGGAGTCCGTCCTGGCCGCGATCGCGAAGTCGACCCGACAGCGGATCCGCAAGGCAGAGAAGCAGGGCGTCGCCGTGGTCCGCCACGACGCCCGAGCGTCGGCTGCGTCCGGTGACGGCTTCGCGACCGCCGCCGAGCCGGCCGAGGCGGCGCTCGATCGCTTCTACGACCTGTTGCTGGAAACCGGGGAGCGGCGCGATTTCAGGTTCGGTCCGCGGCGCGACTTCGTCGCCTGGTGGACCCGGGCGCTGAGCGCTGGCCATCTCGTCCTCCTCGAGGCGCGCGACGCCTCGCGGTCCGGCGATCCGCTCGCCGGCCTGATCCTGTACCGCCACGGCGGCCGGCTGTCGACCGTCCACAGCGGCGACCACGCGGCGTCGCGACGCAGCCACCCCGGGGCGCTGCATCTCCTGCGCTGGCGCGCGATCCAGCTGGCGATCCGGGAGGGCTGCACGGAGATGGATCTGGGCGGCGTCGACGTCCCGGGCGCGCGACGGGAGCCGGTCGAGGGCGAGGCGATGCACGGCCTCCTCCAGCACAAGCTCTCGTTCGGCGCCCGATGGCTCGAGCTCGCCGGCGCCCACGAGCGTGTGATCCGGCCGAACCGCTACCGTGCCGGCCGGTTGCTCGCCGGCGCGGCACGCCGGATGCCGACCGGGCTCGCCAGCCGCCTGCCGCGAGGCCTTCGGCTTTGACCGCGATCGCCGACCTCCTCGCCGACGCGGAGCCCGGCCGCGCGCGCCCGCTCGGCGGCCTCCTCGAGCGGCTGGCTTCCGAGGGCCGCCTGCGTGGAGCCCGCGAGGGCGGCCGAGCGATCGGCGCCGCCGGGCTGTCGACGATCGAGGTCCGGGGCGTGACCCACGACTCGCGCCGGATCGCGCCGGGAGGCATCTTCGTGGCCGTCCCCGGCGCGCACGTCGACGGGCACGAGTTCGTCGTCCGCGCCGAACAGGCTGGTGCCGCCGCGGCCGTGGTCGAGCGCCCGGTGCCCGAAGCGCCGCTTCCGCAGCTCGTCGTCGACCGCAGCCAGGTCGCGCTCGCGACGGCCGCCGCCTGGTGGTACGGCGATCCGAGCCGCGAGCTCGCGGTGGTCGGCATCACCGGCACGGACGGCAAGACCACCACCTCGTTCCTGGCCGTGGCCGGTCTCGAGTCGGCGGGCCTCTCGGTCGGCCTCGTCGGGACCGTCGAGACGAAGATCGGTCGCGTGCGCGAGGCCAACGACGAGCACGCCACCACACCGGAGGCGCCGGCCCTGCAGGCGACGCTGCGGGCCATGCGGGCAGCGGGCGACGATGCGGCGATCGTCGAGACCACGTCGCATGGCCTCGCCCTCGAGCGCGTCGGCGGAATCGCCTTCGACGCGGCGGTGCTGACCAACCTGACCCACGAGCACCTCGAGTTCCACGGGTCGTGGGAGGCGTACCGCGACGCCAAGCTGTCGCTGTTCGAGCGGTTGGCGGTGGGACCGCGGAACGCCCTCAAGACGCAGCGCGGCGAAGTGCTCCCCAAGGTCGCCATCGTCAACGCCGACGACCCGTCGGCCGGCCTGTTCGTCGGGGTGGCGCAGGAGGCAGGCGCCCGGGTGGTGACCTACGGAACTGATCGTGCAGCGGACGTGCGGGCCGGGCGGGTCGAGGAGGACGCTCGCCGGCTGCGGATCGCGCTCGTCGCCCCTTCGGGCGAAGCCCGCCTCGAGCTCCGGCTGGCCGGCCGGTTCAACGTCCACAACGCGCTCGCCGTCGTCGCGCTCGGCGAGGCATGGGGTCTCGATCCCGAAGCGGTCCGGTCCGGGCTGGAGAGTCTCACCGGCGTGCCGGGCCGGATGGAGCGGGTCGACGCCGGCCAGCCATTCGGCGTGGTCGTCGACTATGCCCACAGCCCCGCGTCGCTCGAGAAGGTGCTCGAGCTGCTCGCGCCGATCGCGGCGGCGCAGGGCGGCCAGCTGATCGCCGTGTTCGGCTCGGCGGGAGAGCGGGACGTGGCCAAGCGGCCGATGATGGGTCGGATCGCCGGCCAGCGCTGCCGGCTCGTGGTGGTCACGGACGAGGATCCCCGCGGGGAGGAGCGCGGGGCGATCATCGAGCAGATCGCCCGCGGGGCGGAGGCCGCAGGGAAGCGGCGCTCACGCGACCTGCTGCTCATCCCGGACCGGCCGGCGGCCGTCGCAGCGGCGCTCGAGCGCGCGCGGCCCGGCGACATTGTGCTGCTCGCGGGCAAGGGACACGAGCGCGCGATCATCGGTCCGGCGGGGCCGGTCCCGTACGACGAGCGACGGGCGGCGCTCGACGCCCTGGCGGCCCTCGGTTACGCGCCGCTCCAGCCCGTCGGCGGGCGCTGAGCCGTGTGCGCGGTCCTGTCGCTGACGGGTATCGTCACGGCGCTGCTCGCGATCGGGGCGCTGTTCGGCGGGCCGGGACTCGCCGGGCGGCTGATCGAGGGGTCACTGGCGGGCGCCGGGTTGCAGGGAACGGCCACGACCGTGCGGGTCCTGACGGACCCGCCGTGGGAGCTGCTCGAGGGCCATGCCGATCGCGTGGAGATCCACTCGGAGCAGGTGTCGGCTGACCAGGTCCAGGTTCGCAGCCTCGACCTGACCCTCCTCGACGGCGAGCTCGCCTCGAGCGATTTCGAGCGGCTCGAGGGTCGGCTGGACGGTGTCACCCTGCGGACCGCGGACGGCTCGACGATCGAGATCGAGCGGGTGGACCTTGCCGGTCCTCCCGAGGCGGTCGAGGCGACGATCCGGATCCCGGCGGCCGAGGTCGAGCGCGTGGCACTCGCCGCCATGCAGGCCCAGACGGGCGTCTCCGGCGGGGAGGCGTCGCTGCAGGCGCCTGACGTGATCGTGTTCAGTGTCTTCCTGTTCCGGGTCGAGGGCCGGATCGTCGTCGAGCCGGATGGGTCCCTGACGATGGCCGTCAACCTGCCCGGCAACCCGCGCGTCCAGCTGGTCCCCGGCGATCCCCTGCGGTTCACCTCGGTGACCGTTGTGGCGGAGGCGCTCGTCCTGACCGGCCAGGTGAACGCGACCGGGCTCCTGCCGTAGCGGATCCGGCGCTCGAGCCGGCGCGGACCCGTCATGGCCCTCGCCGCGAGGACCTGGCTGCGCGGCGAGGTCCAGGGGCACTGCTATCCTCCCGAGCACGATGGCAACCCCGCGCACGAAGACCGACGAGACCGCTCCGCCCCGACGCGGACCGCGCCGCTCGCTGACGACCGCGCGGCCGGCTGCCGCGAAGCCCGGCGAGACCGTCGACATCGGCGCCCTGCGCGAGCAGCTGCTCAAGACGCTGGCCGACCACCACCCGCAGGCGGACCTCTCGCCGGTGGGGCAGGCCTTCGATCTCGCCGTCGACGCGCACGCCACGCAGAAGCGCGCCTCCGGCGAGCCGTACGTCACCCACCCGATCGCGTCGGCGCAGATCCTGGCCGAGCTCGGGATCGACCCGGTCGCCGTCCTCGCCGCGCTGCTCCATGACGTCCCGGAGGACACGGAGTACAGCCTGAGCGATGTCGAGGAGCGGTTCGGCGGCGAGGTCGCCCGGCTCGTCGACGGTGTCACGAAGCTGTCCAGGTTCAGCACCCACAGCCACGAGCAGCAACAGGCGGAGAACATCCGGAAGATGCTCCTGGCGATGGCGGAGGACATCCGGGTCGTCCTCATCAAGCTGGCCGACCGGCTCCACAACATGCGCACCCTGTACGCCCTGCCGTCCGAGAAGCAGCAGCGGATCGCTCGCCAGACGATGGAGATCTACGCGCCGCTGGCGGAGCGGCTCGGCATCTGGCAGATGAAGTGGGAACTCGAGGACCTCTCGTTCAAGATGCTCGAGCCCGAGCGCTTCCGCGAGCTCGCCCGGCTGCTGGACACGCGGCGCCGTGGACGCGAGGGGTACATCGAGCGGGCGATCGCAGAGCTCGAGCCGCGGCTCAAGGAGGCCGGCGTGGAGGCCGATCTCCAGGGCCGCCCCAAGCACATCTACAGCATCTTCAAGAAGATGCAGCGCAAGTCGGCCGAGTTCGGCGAGATCTACGACGTCTACGCGATCCGGATCCTGGTCGAGGATGTGCGCGACTGCTACGCCGCCCTCGGCATCGTCCACGCCCTGTGGCGCCCGATCCCCGGCCAGTTCGACGACTACATCGCGGTCCCCAAGAACAACCTCTACCAGTCGCTGCACACGGCGGTGATCGCGCTCGACGGCAAGCCGCTCGAGATCCAGATCCGGACCCACAAGATGCACCAGGTGTCCGAGGTGGGGATCGCCGCCCACTGGCGGTACAAGGAAGGCTCGAAGAGCGACCGCGAGTACGACGCGAAGCTGGCCTGGTTGCGCCAGCTGATGGACTGGCAGCGGGACGTCTCCGACGCGACCGAGTTCGTCGAGGGCATCAAGCTCGACATCTTCCAGGACCAGGTCTTCGTCTTCACCCCGAAGGGCGACATCAAGGACCTGCCGGCCGGCGCGACCCCGCTCGACTTCGCGTACCGGATCCACACCGACGTCGGCCACCGCACGATCGGCGCCAAGGTCAACAACCGGCTGGTGCCGCTGGATTACCGGCTCAAGAACGGCGACATCGTCGAGATCGTCACGACCAAGGGCGAGCATGGCCCCTCGCGCGACTGGATGAACGTCGTCCGGACGTCGCACGCGCGCGAAAAGATTCGCCAGTGGTTCAAGCGCAAGGACCGCGACGAGAATATCGTCCACGGCCGGGAGTCACTGGAGCGCGAGCTCCGGCGGCTGGCCCGGACGAGCGTCGGGGCCGTGGGGCAGGATCGGCTGCTCGAGGTCGCCCGGCAGTACAACTTCGACACGCCGGACGACTTCTACGCGGCCGTTGGCTACGGGGCGATCAGCGCCCAGCAGGTCGTGATGCGCCTGGGCGTGGTCGACGATGGCCACACTGCCCTGCCGACGGTCGCCCCGGCATCGCTTCCGGCCCGCACCGGGGGCGTTCGGGTCAAGGGTGTCGGTGACCTTCTCGTCCGCTTCGCGAAGTGCTGCCACCCCATCCCGGGCGACCCGATCGCCGGCTTCATCACCCGGGGCAAGGGCGTGACGGTCCACCTTCACAGTTGCCCGACGGTGATCAACGAGCGTGAGATCTCGCGCCTCATCGAGGTCGAGTGGGAGGCGGCGCCGGCGGCCACCTATCCGATCGCCATCCGGGTCGAGGCCTACGACCGGACGGGGCTGCTCAACGACATCACCCAGGTCGTGGCCGAGAACAAGGTCAACATCGTGGCGGCGTCGGTCCAGGTCAGCCCCGACCACACTGCCATCGTGACCGCCACCCTGCAGGTCGGCTCGGTTGCCCAGCTGGCGCGGGTGATGAGCCGGATTGAGCAGCTCAAGGACGTCATCTCGGTCCAGCGCGACCTGGGGTAGGGTCGGTCGCGGGCCGCGAGGCGCCGCTCGCGCCTGCTCCTCCGTCCCTGGTCCGGCTGGCGGACCAACGGGCGGCTGGGTCGCCGCTCGCGCCCGCTCACCGGTCCCTTGGTCCGGTTGGCGGACCACCGGACGGCTGAGGCGCGGCTGGGGCCCTGCTCATCCGTCCCTTGGTCCGGCAGCAGGACCACCCGCGCTCGCGCCGCCGCTCGTGACACCGCTCCTTGGTGGCCTGGCCCGGCAGCAGCATCACCGGCGCATCAGTTTGGCGCACCGAGCGGGTCGATTCGGCGCGGCTGGGCTGGAACCGTGCGCGCACGCCGCTAGACTCTCGACAATGCCCCTCTTCCGGTCCCCGCGCGGCACGCGCGACCTCCTGCCGCCGGAGCGGACCGCCTTCATGCGGCTCGAGCGGATTGCCGCCCGCCTCGCCGCGCAGTACGGCTTCCGCCCGATCGAGACGCCGTTGTTCGAGCAGACCGGGGTCTTCGAGCGGGGCGTCGGCGAGGTCACCGACGTCGTCGAGAAGGAGCTGTTCCGGCTCGCGCCGCGCTCGGACGAGGGCGAGACCTGGGCGCTGCGACCGGAGCCGACCGCCGGGCTCGTCCGCGCTTACATCCAGCACGGCATGCAGACCTGGCCGCAGCCCGTCCGCCTCACGACGACCGGGCCGATGTTCCGCTACGACCGCCCGCAGGCCGGCCGCTACCGGCAGTTCTGGCAGTTCGACGTCGAGGTCTTCGGCGATCCGGGGCCGGCGGTCGACGCCGAGCTGATCGAGCTGGCCGTCCGGTTTCACACGGAGGCCGGCCTCGAGGCGCCCGACGTGTACCTCAACTCGATCGGCGATGACGCCTGCCGGCCGGCCTATGTCGAGGCCCTCGCGGCGTTCTACCTCGAGCGGATCGACCGGCTGCCCCGGCTCGAGCGCGAGCGCCTGGAGCGGAACCCGCTGCGCCTGCTCGACTCGAAGGACCCTTCGATGGTCGAGCTGAATGCCGAAGCCCCGACGATCACGGGCCGTCTCTGCGATGCCTGCGCCGGCCACTTCGCGGCCGTCCGCCAGCACCTCGACGCCGTGGGGGTGCGGTACTCGGTCGACCCGCGGCTCGTGCGCGGCCTCGACTACTACACACGGACGGCCTGGGAGCTGTTCCCGGCCGGGGCGCGGGGCACGCAGTCGGCGCTGGGCGGCGGGGGCCGCTACGACCGGCTCGTCGAGCGCCTCGGCGGCCGCGCGACCCCGGGGATCGGGTTTGGGATCGGGCTCGACCGGGTCCTGCTCGCGCTCGAGGCGCAGGGCGCCCCGCCGGAATCCGAGCCCGTGCCGCTGGCCGTGGTGGTCGGCGCAGACCCGGCGGGCACCCGCGAGCGGCTGCGCATCGCCACCGAGCTCCGCGCCGCGGGTCTGACCGTCCGGGCGGACCTCGCCCAGCGGAAGCTCGGCCGCCAGCTCGAAGGAGCCGTCCGGGACGGAGCACGGTTCGCCGTCATCGTGGGCGACGACCTGGCGGACGGCCTCGTCCAGCTTCGTGACCTGGGCGCCGCCTCGCAGAAGCCGGTCCCGCTGGCCGACCTGCCGGCGCTCCTGCGCCGGAAGTCGGGCGCGGCTCAGTAGACGAGCACCAGCAAGCGCCCCACGCCATCCTCCTCGTCCGCGTCCCGTCCCCTCCCGTACGATACGCCGGCCATGCCCGCCCCCCAGCCGAGCCTCGCCACCCCCTTCCGGACACACACCTGCGGCCAGCTGCGGTCCGCCGACGAGGGCGCCGAGGCGACGCTCGCCGGGTGGGTCCACCGCCGCCGCGACCACGGCCAGCTGATCTTCCTGGACGTCCGCGATCGGCACGGCATCACCCAGGTGGTCGTCGACCGCACCGATGAGCCGGCGACGCACGCCGCGGCGAGTCGAGTCCGCAGCGAATACGTGGTCAGCGTTCGGGGCATGGTGGCGCGCCGCCTGCCCGGGACGGAGAATTCCCGCCTGCCGACGGGCGCGATCGAGCTGCGTGCCACGGAGCTTGTCGTCCTCAACGAGGCAAAGACGCCGCCCTTCTACGTCAACGACCCGGACGCGCCGATCGACGAGACCCTCCGGCTCAAGTACCGCTACCTCGACATCCGGCGTGAGGCGATGCAGCAGCGGCTGCTGCTGCGCAGCCGGCTGGTCCAGGCGATCCGGGAGGTCCACCACGCGGAAGGATTCGTCGAGGTCGAGACGCCGACGCTCATCAAGTCGACCCCGGAAGGCGCGCGCGACTTCATCGTCCCATCCAGGCTCCAACCCGGCACGGTCTACGCGCTGCCGCAGAGCCCGCAGCAGCTCAAGCAGATCCTCATGGTCGGCGGCATCGACCGCTACTTCCAGATCGCCCGCTGCTATCGGGACGAGGACCTGCGCGGCGATCGGCAACCGGAGTTCACCCAGCTCGACCTCGAGATGAGCTTCGTCGACGAGGCGGCCGTGATGGACTTCGTCGAGCGGATGGTGGTCGCCGTCTCGCGCGCGACGACCCCGGAGCGGCCGATCCAGGCGACGCCGTTCCCGCGCTTCACCTTCGAGGAGGCGATGGAGCGGTTCGGGTCGGACAAGCCGGACGTGCGGTTCGGGATGGAGCTGGTGGACCTGGCACCCGCGCTTGTCGACGGGGACGGGCAGCCGGCGTCCGGCTTCCGGGTGTTCGACGAGGCGCTCGCCGCCGGCGGTCGGGTCATGGCGATCGTCGCGCCGGGCATGGGCGGCGCGACCCGTCGCGAGATCGACGACCTCGCGGATCGCGCCAGGCGTTTCGGCGCGAAGGGGCTGGCGTGGGTGGCCGTCGAGGCGGACGGCTCGATGCGCTCGCCGATCGCGAAGTTCCTCGGTGACGAGCGAGCGGCGACGATCCGCGAGCGTGCCGGGGCCAACAAGGGGGATCTCATCCTCGTCGTCGCCGACGCGGCAACGATCACATCGGACGTCCTCGGCCGGCTGCGGGTCGAGCTCGGGGCAAGGCTCGGTCTGGCCGACCCGGACGTCCTGGCCTACTGCTGGGTCCATCGCTTCCCGATGTACCAGTGGGACGCCGACGCCGGCCGATGGGACGCCACGCACAACCCGTTCAGCGGCGTGGTCCCGGAGGACGAGGCGCTGCTCGTCACGACGTCGGGCGACGTGGCGAACCCGTCACCGGATGACCCCGCCGGTCGGGCGCGGGCGCTCCAGTACGACGTCGCGCTCAACGGCTGGGAGCTCGGCGGCGGCTCCGTCCGGATCCACCGGCGCGAGCTGCTCGAGCGGAGCTTCCGGTTGCAGGGCTACACGATCGCGCGGATGCGCGAGCGGTTCGGGGCGATCCTCGAGGCGTTCGAGTACGGGGCGCCGCCGCACGGCGGGATCGCCATCGGGATCGATCGCTGGGCGGCGCTCCTCGCCTACCAGTCGAACATCCGCGAGGTGATGGCGTTTCCCAAGACCCAGTCGGGCGCCGACCCGATGCTCGAGGCGCCCGCGCCGCCCGAGCCCGAGCAGTACGCGGAGCTGGGGCTGCGGTTCGTCGGCGTCCATCCGACCACCGCGGCGGAGTGACGGGACCCCCATCCGCCCAGCCCGCGTCGGATGTCGGGCGGCCGTTCCCTGACCGATCCACGGCCGACGAGGACGCGGGACCGGGTCTGCTTGGCGAGCTCGCCAGAAGGCCGCGGCTGGCCGCGCTGCTCGGAGCCATGTGCATCGCGTTCTCCGGCATCTTCTACCGCTACAGCAACGTCGAGCCGGCCACGGCGACCGTTTTCCGCGCGCTGTACGGGCTGCCGCTCCTCGCGTTCGTGGCCTGGCTCGAGCACCGGCGGCACGGCGGGCTGGACGGTCGGGCGGTCCGGCTCGCGGCCGTGGCCGGCGCCTTCTTCGCGGCGGACCTGACGTTCTGGCACCACGCGATCGAGCAGGTGGGAGCGGGCCTCGCCACCGTGCTCGGCAACCTGCAGGTGCTGATCGTGGGCATGGTGGCCTGGCTCGTCTTCGGCGAGCGACCGTCGCGGGCGATCCTGGTCGCCCTGCCCATCGTGTTGCTGGGCGTCGTGCTGATCTCGGGGTTGACCGACGCCGACGCCTACGGGGCGAATCCCTTCCTGGGCGTGCTCCTCGGCGTGCTGACCGCGTTCAGCTACGCGGGCTACCTCCTGGTGATCCGGCGCAGCGGTCGCGACGGACGTCGACCCGCCGGTCCGGTGGCGATCGCGACGCTCTCAACGGCGCTCGTCGCCGGCGGCGTTGGGGCGCCGCTCGGCGAGCTGCAGCTCGTCCCGACCTGGCCCGAGCACGGCTGGCTGCTCGCCTATGGCGTCACGTCGCAGTCGCTCGGCTACCTGCTGATCTCGCTGTCGCTGCCGCGTCTGCCGGCCGTCCTGACCTCGATCATCCTGCTCGCGCAGCCGGTGGCCACCGTGGGCCTCGCGATGGTGCTGCTGGGCGAGGCGCCGTCCCCGTCACAGCTTGCCGGCGTGGGCCTCGTCATCGGCGGAGTCGGACTGGCGACGGTGCCGATCGGCCTGCTGCGCAGCCGGCTGGCCGGAGCGGGCTCCTGACTCCCCGCGCGCGGCGTTCAACCAGGCTGGTCCGGCTCCTCCGCGGCGGCCTGTCCGTAGGGTGCAAGGGACGGACCCTCGAGCGGGCCGTCCTCCGGCTGGTCGGCGACGCCCGCGCCCCACTCGTGGACGTGCCCCGCGGCGGGCTGGGTCGGGCCGACGTACGGGGGCAGCGATGATCGCGCGGTCGAGCGGTCGTGGACAGCGCCCGGATCACCCAGCTCGAGCACACGTGACACGATCCCGTCCGACGTGAGATCCGCCATCAGGTCCTCCGGCACCCGGTCCCGGGCCAGGGCGCGAAGGGCCTGGAGATGCTGGACCGGAACCAGCGCCGGCCACCCGGGCTGCCCGTCGAACGCCGGGCGCAGGACGTCGTGCGGCGAGGGACCGTGCGCCTCGATCAGCGAGGTGACCGTCTCGGGACCGACCCACGCCATGGACGCTGGCCAGACGAGCACGGCCTGGGTCTCGTGCACGGCGCCCACGGCGACGTCGATCCCGCGGGCCATCTGGCCGACCGATCCATGCTCGGCCGGCGCCGGCTCGGCGAGCGTCACGGGGGAGCCCGCCAGCGCCTGCGCCACCGAACCGTCCGGGTCGTGGGCCACGACGACGATCGGGACGGCTCCGCCGGCCCACGCCACGTCCGCGATCCGGCGGGCTGACGGCATCCCGTCGGCGTCGGCGAGCGCGGACTCGGGAGTCGCGGCGAGCACGACGGCGGCGACAGTCACCGCCGGATTCTAGCCGCGTCGGGGACCCGCAGCGGGCGGCGGGCCAACGAGTCCCGCGACGACCCCTTCACGGGCTCGCCGCGCTCGATGTGCGACACTTCGCCGGCCCATGAGCACCACCTCCAGCCTCGCCGTGCGCAGCGACCTGCGGAATCTCGCGATCGTCGCCCACGTCGACCACGGCAAGACGACCCTCGTCGACGCGATGCTCCGCCAGACGGGAACGTTCCGCTCGAACCAGGCCCTCGTCGATCGCGTTCTCGACTCGGGCGACCTGGAGCGCGAGAAGGGCATCACGATCCTGGCCAAGCAGACGACCGTCGATCACGCCGGCGTCCGCCTGAACATCGTCGACACGCCGGGCCACGCCGACTTCGGCGGCGAGGTCGAGCGTGGGCTCCTGATGGTGGACGCTGTCCTGCTCCTCGTTGACGCCGCGGAGGGACCGCTGCCCCAGACGCGCTACGTCCTCCAGAAGGCGATGGCCCGTCGGTTGCCCGTCGTCGTCGCCCTCAACAAGATCGACCGCTCGGATGCCCGTCCGGCCGAGGTCCTCGACGACGTGTACGAGCTGTTTATGGATCTCGGCGCGGACGAGCAGCAGATCGAGTTCCCAGTCGTCTACACGAACGCCAAGGCCGGCACGGCAACCATCTCGCTCGACATACCCGGCACGAACCTGCGGCCGCTCCTCGACGTGCTCGTCGCGGTCACGCCGCCACCGACCCACGAGCCTGGCCACCCGCTCCAGCTCCTCGTGACCAACCTGATGGCCAACGAGTACGTCGGACGGATGGCCGTGGGGCGGATCCACAACGGGACGATCCGGATCGGTCAGCGGATCAGTGTCGTCCGCGACGAGCCGGACGACACGGCGGGCACCGTGGAGCCCGGGCGGGTGGTGACCCTGACGGGCACGGTCACCGCGCTCCAGACGGCGCACGGCATCGACCGGGTCGACATCGCCGAAGCCGGTCCGGGCGACATCGTGTCCGTGGCGGGCCTGCCGGACGTCACGATCGGCGACACCCTGACGGAGCCGGGGGATCCGCGCCCGCTGCCGCGGCTCGACGTCGACGCGCCAACGCTCCGGATGACGTTCGGGGTGAACACGTCGCCCCTGAGCGGTCGCGAGGGGAAGTACGTGACGTCGCGCCAGATCAAGGCCCGGCTCGAGCGCGAGGTCCTCGGCAACGTCTCGATCGAGATCCACCCCACGGACAGCGGCGACACGTTCGAGGTCCGCGGCCGGGGCGAGCTCCAGCTCGCCGTGCTGATCGAGCAGATGCGGCGGGAGGGCTTCGAGCTCACGGCCAGCCGTCCCGAGGTCATCCTGCGCACGATCGACGGCAACCTCCATGAGCCGTACGAACGGATCACGATCGACATCCCGCCGGACTACATCGGTGAGATCCAGCAGGCCCTGGCCGGCCGCAAGGGCCGCCTCGAGCAGATGACGACCGACACGGATGGGCGCGTACGGCTCGAGTACGTCCTGCCGGTCCGAGGGCTCATCGGCTACCGTGGGCAGCTGCTCACGGACACGCGCGGCACGGCGCTGCTGCACCAGATCGGCGAGGGCTACGGGCCCTGGGCCGGCGAGGTCACCCACCGGACGAACGGCGTGCTCGTCAGCGACCGCGGCGGAATCTCGAACGCCTACGGTCTCTTCAACCTCGAGCAGCGCGCCGAGCTGTTCATCGGTGCCGGCGTCGAGGTCTACGAGGGCATGATCGTCGGCGAGAACTCGCGGTCGGGGGACATGGACGTCAACCCGACCAAGGAGAAGAAGCTGACCAACATCCGGACGCACGCGCACGACGAGTCGCTGCGGCTGACCCCGCCCCGTGCGCTCACGCTCGAGTCGTCGATCGAGTTCATCGCCGGCGACGAGCTGGTCGAGGTGACCCCGCAGTCCATCCGGCTCCGCAAGCGCGCCCTGTCGCAGCACGATCGGCGTCGCGAACGGGGCCGGGACGAGGATCTCCGGCGAGGGAGCGAGCGGGAGGCAACGGCGGGCTGACCGCCCTCGGGCGGACGCGGCATCGGCGCCAGGAGCCCAGCGTACAATTCCCGTCCGATGATCTACCTCGACCATGCCGCCACGACCCCGCTTCGGGCGGAGGTGCTCGAGGCGATGCTGCCCTACCTGACCGGCGAGTTCGGCAATCCCAGCTCAGCCCACTCGATGGGACGGAGGGCTCGGGCCGGGCTGGACGAGGCCCATGAGCGCGTCGCCTCGCGCCTCGGCGCGGAGCCGCGCGAGGTCGTCTTCACCTCGGGTGGCACGGAGGCGAACAACCTGGCCATCAAGGGTGCCGCCTGGGCTGGCAAGGCGCGCGGGCACCGGCTGGTGACCACGCCCATCGAGCACCACGCCGTTGGGCACACGATGCGCTACCTCGAGAAGTTCGGGTTCGAGGTGGTCGAGGTCGGGGTCGACCGGTACGGGCGTGTCGACCCGGACGAGCTGGACGCGGCGATCACGGACAAGACCACGCTGGTCAGCGTGATGCTCGGCAACAACGAGGTCGGGACGATCCAGCCGATCGAGGAGATCGCCGAGCGTGTCCATGCGCACAAGGGGGTCCTGCTCCACGTGGACGCGGTGCAGGCGGCGCCCTACGTCGACCTGGACGTCGGACGACTCGGCGCCGATCTCGTCGCGATCGCCGCCCACAAGTTCGAGGGCCCCAAGGGAGTGGGCGCGCTGTGGGTCAGGCACGGGACCCACATCCTCGCCCAGCAGCAGGGCGGGACACAGGAGCGCCACCGCCGAGCCGGCACCGAGAACGTGGCCGGTGCCATCGGACTCGCCGCCGCCTACGACCTCGCCTGTGGCGAGCGGCCCGAGACGAACCGGCGCCTCAAGAAGCAGCGCGAACGGCTCACCGCGGCCGTGCTGACGGTCGAGGGCACGGAGGCCACCGGGCACCCCGCCCGTCGCCTGCCCGGCATCCTGTCGCTGATCGCCCGGGACACGGACGGCTCGTCCGTTGCCCTGGGGCTGGACCTCGAGGGCATCTGCTGCTCGGTCGGCTCCGCCTGCACCACCGGCTCGACCGAGGTCTCGCACGTCCTGTCGGCGATGGGCTACCCGCCGGACGAGGCGCGCGGCGCGCTGCGGCTCTCGCTCGGCCGGACCACGACAGACGCCGAGATCGACACGGCCTGCGAGGTCGCGCCGCGGGTCATCGCCTCGATGCGGCTCGGTTCGGCGGCCCTGGCGGCGGATCCGCTCGGCCAGGGGGTCGGGTCGGCTTCGTGAGCCGGATCCTCGTCGCGATGTCCGGCGGCGTCGACTCGTCCGTGGCAGCGGCACTCCTCCGCCAGCAGGGCCACGACGTGGTGGGCGTCTGGATGCGTCTGCACGACGTGGCCGACACCTACTCCGACGTGAAGAAGAGCTGCTGCTCGCTGGACGCGGCGGACGATGCCCGACGGGTGGCGGCCCAGCTCGACGTACCGTTCTACGTCATGAACCTCGAGCGCGAGTTCGACGCCGGGGTGATCCAGCCGTTCCTCGACGCCTACCTCGGCGGCCGGACCCCCAGCCCGTGCATCGACTGCAACACCTACGTCAAGTTCGGGGCATTGCTCGGTCGGGCGCGCCACCTGTACGAATGCGACGCCGTCGCCACCGGCCACTACGCCCGCCGCGTCGTCGGCGCGGACGGCCGTGCCCGGCTCGCCCGGGCGCGCGACACGGACAAGGACCAGACCTATTTCCTGTACGGCCTCCGACAGGACCAGCTCGAGCATGCCCGCTTCCCGCTGGGCGAGCTGACCAAGCCGGAGGTCCGAGCCGTGGCCCGCTCGCTGGGGCTCGCCACCGCCGACAAGCCGGAGAGCCAGGAGATCTGCTTCGTGCCCGGCGGCGACTACCGCGACGCGCTGCGGGAGCGTGCCGGCTGGCGGCCCGAGCCGGGGCCGCTCCTCGACGCCGACGGGACGCGGGTGGGGGAGCACCCCGGTGCGGCAGGCTTCACGGTCGGGCAGCGAAAGGGGATCGGTGCGGCGCTCGGCGGGGCTCCGCGCTACGTGTCCCGGATCGATCCCCGGACGAACACGATCCAGCTGGGGCGACGGGAGGACCTCGAGACGCGAATTTTCGGGCTCGAGCGCGTCTCGTTCGTGGCCGGCGCCCCACCCGCGTTCGATGCGCCCGCCGCCGACGGCTTCCGGGCCGAGATCCGGATCCGTCATCGCGCCGAAACCGTCGCGGCGACGGTCCGTCCCGCCGGTGACCGGGCCTCGCGCGGGGCTGGATGGACCGTCGAGACGGACGTCCCGGTCTGGGCCGCCGCCCCCGGTCAGGCCGCGGTCGCGTATGCCGGCGACCTCGTGCTCGGGGGCGGACGGATCGCTTCATGACGATCGGGCCCGCGCCGGTCCTGGCCATCCTCGTCGGCGTTTTCCACTCGTCGCTGTTCGTGCTGCTCCGCGGGAGCGCCGGCGGTCAGCTCCCGCTGCTCGTGCTCGCGGCGGTGCTGGGCGCGCTCGCCGGTGACGCGCTCGGCGCCCGGCTCGGGGTGGACCTTCTGCGGATCGGTGACTTCCGGCTGGTCGCCGCGTCGGTCATGGCGTGGCTCGGCATCGGGATCGTTGCGATCGTGGCCATCCTGGGGCCAGAGCGGCGGGCCGGCACAGGCTCGTGAACGACCTTCGGGGCGTCCTCCGGGGACTCGCGCCGGACGGCGACGAACGGACGCCGCTCGCGAGCTCGTTCCTGCGCGGGCTGACCCTCGGCGCCCTCGCGGGGGCCGTCATCGCGGGATCGGCAGTGCTCCAGCGGCGTCAACGCGTCGAGGCTGAGGGGGCGTCGGGCGCCGGGGCACCGGCTGGCGACGCACCGCATGCTGGCGATGCGATTGGTGCCGAGCCCGGCGGCGCGGACGGGCCGGGGGACCACGAAGCGGCCGCGGAGCCTCAGGCGCTCGGGCGCTCGTAGGCCACCGCCACCTGGCGGACCCGAGCCGCGACGCACCGGCCCCGGCCGCGAGCGAACACGACCGGACCGTCCCGTTCGTTACCATTGCCCGCGTGGGGCCCCCCGACTCCGACCATGACCCGAGG
>JACDAV010000108.1 GCA_013695255.1 Chloroflexota bacterium | reverse complement strand
TCCGCGGCCAGCTCCGGATCGCGCAGCATGCGGACGAGATAGGCATAGATCTCGCCGTGGTGCTTGCCGAACAGCTCCTCGACGAACGAGCCGGCCGTGTCGCGATCCCAGGCGCCGCTCATCGAGCGGCTCCGGGTCCGCGCGCCGCGAACGCCAAGTACGCTGACCAGTCCGGCCATCCACCCTCCGGGACCGTTGGGGGGAGCCATGGCGCACCAGACGGGGGGCGCGCGCTCCATGGCCCAGAGACGAGGGGCTGCCGCACGGTGTGACGCCCCCCGAAATCCATCAGCCAGACGCGTCCCCGACCAGTGCCCCCGCACGCGCGAGCAGCTCCTCCACGGCGTCCTCCGGGGAGACCGGGTTGACCGGCAGACCGGTCCCCAGCTCGAGCCCGGCCAGCTCCCGCAGGCGCGGGTGGATCTCCCAGTGCCAGTGGTAGGTGGCGTCGACCTGCTCGCGGAGAGGCGACGTGTGCAGGACGAGGTTGTAGGGCGGTCCGTCGAGCGTCGCGGCGAGGCGCGACAGGACCTGGCGGAGGGCCTCGGCGGTGGTCGCCAGGTCGCCGTCCGTTGCCCGCCCGAAATCGGCGTCGTGCCGCCGCGGAACGACCCACACCTCGAAGGGCGATCGGCTTGCCCACGGCGCGAACGCGACGCTGCCGGCGTCCTCCCACACGAGGCGCTGCGGGCGTGCGACCTCGTTCCGGACCAGCCGACACCACGGGCACTCGCCCTCGCGGATCACGAAGCGGGCGGCGCCCCCCAACTCCTCGGCCACGCGGTGGGGGATCTGGGGCAGGTCGTACAGGTCGAGGCACAGGTGGTTGGTCCGGGCGCCGGCCTGCGCCCCCCAGTTCTGGACGACCTGGAGATAGTCCGTCTGACCGGCCGCACGGGCTGTCACGACAGCCGATCGGGCGCGCTCCACGAGGGCCTCGATCGTGGCCGTCCCCACCGCGTGGAGCGGGCGGTGCTCGCCCGGCGGCGCGACGACGGTCCGCCAGCTGCCGGACGCACGAGCCTCGTCGAGGGCGACCTGCGCCACGCCGCGCTCGAGCTCTCGGGCCTCCCCTTCGGTCCCGACGGTGTGGAATGCGAAGTCCTTCAGGACCCTGACGCGGACCCCGTCTCCCGCGGGCAGGCGGCAGTTCTGGCAGTCGCCGCCGTCCTCGACAGAGTCCGCCTGGCGCGCGAAGCGTTCGCGGGCGAAGGCCCGATCGACGATCGTCGCGACCCACCAGCCGGTGATCGGGTCCTTGCGCAGCTCGAACAGCCCGGCGGGCATGTCAGCCGGCGCCGGCCTGGCGGTCGAGGTGTGCCAGACGTTCTTCGGGCGTGCCGGGCAGGTCCGCGAGCGGCGCGTCGAGGCGGCGGGCGAGGGCCGCCGCGAAGGCTCCCGCGGCCTCCGGGAGGCGTGCCGCCATGGCGTCGGTGCCGCCGAGCTCTCGTGCGATCGATGTCGAGACGGTGCCGGCCATGCCGCACGGATCGATCAGCTCGAAGTCGCGCAGTTCCGGCGCGACGTTCAGGGCGATCCCGTGGTAGGTGACGCCGCGCTCGACGCGCAGCCCCAGGGCGCCGATCTTCCGCGGCGCGTGACCCGACAGGTCGCACCAGCAGCCCGGATGCCCATCGCGCCGCCCGGCCGCCACGCCGAAGTGGGCGCACGTCTCGGCCATGGCGCCCTCGAGAGCCCTGACGAGCGGTCGCAGGAGCAGGCCGCGCCGGTCGAGCCGCAGGATCGGGTAGGCGACGAGCTGCCCAGGGCCGTGGTACGTGACCTCGCCGCCACGCTCGACCTCGATGACCTCGATCGCCCGGCGGCGCAGCTCGTCCGGTGAGGCCAGGACGTGCGACGGATCGGCGTTCCGGCCGAGGGTCAGGACCGCGGGATGCTCGAGCAAAAGCAGCTGATCCGGGATGCGGTCCTCGGCCCGGGCGCGAGCGAGGCGGCGCTGAAGCGCCCAGGCGGCGCGGTACGGAACGCGGCCGAGCCAGCCGGCCTCCAGGGACTCTCGCGCGGGCAGGCGGGCGTCCTCGTGGCGCGGGCGGAGAGCGATGGCGTCCACGCCCGGCACGATAGCAGGGCGACCCGATCGCACCCGTTGGACGAAGCGGGCGGCCGGAGCGAGGCCCCGTGCTCCGGCGCCGGCCGGGGCGAGAGGGCGACAGTCTGCGCGTGATCCGGTGCGGTATTTTGGTGTCACCCACTGCCCCGACTCCCCTGAAGCAACGGTGTGCGAGCGATGACGATCGACGGCGCCCGCCCCTCCGATCGGGACACCCTGCGCGTCGTGTTCCTGGCGCTCGGCGCCGTGTTCTTCGGCATTGCCGTGCTGGACCGAGTGCTCGGCGTGGTCGCCGGCTTCAGCTCCCTGCTGCTGACGGTGTTCCTGACCTGGCTGCTTGCCTTTCTGGTCA
>JACDAV010000408.1 GCA_013695255.1 Chloroflexota bacterium | reverse complement strand
GCTCCCAGCACGGGCACGAGTCCGGAGGCCAGCGAGAGCGCGGCTGCGAGCGGCGACGCCAGCGAGAGCCCCGCAGCCAGCGGCGGCACCGGGTCGACGGTCGAGCCGCCGGCCACCGCGGTGGCCTTCGAGTTCTGGACCGGGCTCACCGGCGCCGACGGCGACGAGATGGAGACGCTAGTCGCTCAGTACAACAGCGAGACGCCGAACGTCAAGGTGACGCTCCAGCGCCTGCCGGAGTACTACACCCAGATCAACAACGCCAATGCCGGCGGCACACTCCCGGCGATGATGATCATGCACATCGACCAGCTGGCCCTCTATGCCGCCCAGGGCATCGTGCAGCCGATCGGCGACCTGACCGAGCAGCTCGGCCTGTCGGAGGCGGACTTCAGCGAGGCCGTCTGGGCCGGCACCATTTGGAAGGACGAGCAGTACTCGATCCCGCTCGACGTCCACCCGGCGACCCTCTACTACAACAAGTCCGTCATCCCCGAGCCGCCGACCGACAAGGCGTCGTTCGAGGCGGCCCTCCAGACCTGCAAGGACGCCGGCAAGACCGGCCCGGTCTGGAGCAACCACTTCTTCTCGGCCTCGCTCTTCTGGGCCAGCCTGTTCTACCAGGGCGGCGGCGAGTGGACGAACGCGGATTACTCCCAGGCGACCTTCAACAGCGACGCCGCGGTCAACGCCAGCAACTACATGCGCGGCCTGATCGAGCAGGGGCTGCACCCGCAGGACGTCGAGGCCGACGCCGAGGTGAGCAGCTTCGAGAGCGCTGACAGCTGCATGGCCATCACCGGCATCTGGCAGACCACCCGGTTCGCCGACGCGCTGGGTGAGGACTTCGGCGCGGCGCCGATCCCGCAGATCTTCGAGAACCCGGGCGTGTGGGCCGGCTCCCACACCCTGGCCATCAGCAAGTCCGCCGAGGGCGACACGCTCCAGGGCGCGAAGCACTTCATCAGCTGGCTCTCGGGCAACTCCGCCGAGTGGGCCAAGGCCGGCCAAATCCCGGCCCGGAACGCGGTGCGCGAGGACCCGGCGTTCGCCGAGATCCCGTACATCCCGGACGTTGCCGCCCAGTTCGACGCGGCGCGCTTCCCGCCGCCCATCCCCGGCTCCGCCGACATGCTCGGCGGTCCGGGCGGCGTGACCGAGAAGCTCCTCGAGACGCTGGTCAACGGCGGCGACCCGAAGCCGGGCTTCGACGAGGCCGCGGCGACCTACACGGACATCCTCGCCGAGAGCAAGGAGAAGTACGGGTTCTGACCGTCTGACGGCGGAACGATCGGTCGATGCGGGGGGCGCATGCTCCCCGCATCGCCACATCTCTCTGAGGTGGGAGGGCCGCCCCGGTGACCATGAACGCGCCGCCAGCCCCGAGCGTGGGCGGCAAGCGGACCAGAGCGGACGTCCGGCGGCGGATCGGGGAGAAGTGGTGGGTCCCCTACCTCTTCATCCTGCCGCATCTGGCGGTCTTCGCCTTCATGATCGGCTATCCCTTCTTCTCCGGCCTGTACATCAGCCTCCTCGATGCAGACAATTTCAGCGGGATCAACGGCGCGTTCGTCGGCCTGGAGAACTACCGGCAGCTGTTCGACCCCTCACACCGCCAGTTCCAGCGGTTCTGGCAGACGCTCCTCAACACGGTCCTGTTCGTGCTCATGAGCGTGCCGGCGCTGATTGCCGTGGCCCTGGGGCTGGCAGCGATCCTCAACGCGAAGTTCCGGGGGCGGACCTTCTTCCGGGCGATCTACTTCGCGCCATGGACGCTGTCCGTCGCGGTCGTCGGCCTGCTCTGGTTCTGGATCTTCCAGAGTCGGGGCGGCCTGATCGTCGACATCTTCGGCTGGTTCGGGCTGACATCGCCCGGCTGGCTGAGCTCGCAGCCGTGGGCCTGGTTGTCGATCCTCATCGCCACCGTGTGGTGGACCATCGGCTTCAACACGATCATCCTGCTGGCGGGCATGCAGGCGATCTCGGCCGACCTCTATGAGGCGGCGTCGATCGACGGCGCCAACAAGTGGCAGCAGTTCCGGAACATCACGCTGCCCAGCCTGCGGCCCATCCTGCTGCTGGTGATCACCCTCCAGATCATCGCCTCGTTCAACCTGGTGGGGCAGCCGCAGATCATGACCAACGGGGGTCCACCCACCGCCCAGACGACCCCGGTGCTGCTGCACCTCTACAACACCGGCTTCCGCTCGCCCTTCGACATCGGGCTGGCGGCGGCGATGGCCGTCGTGGTGGCGGTCGTGATGGTCGTGGTCAGCGTCATCAACTTCCGCTTCTTCAGCTCCGAACGAGCCTAGGAGGTCCGCCATGGCTGGAACCATCGAGGCGGAGGCGCCCGCACGCACCCGCGCCGGGTCGGCTGCCACGCGGCGGAGCGCGTTCACGCCCGGCAAGGTGATGCTCTACCTGGTCCTCATCCTGATCGCGTTGTTCTTCATCCTGCCGCTGGTCTGGATGCTCTCGACCTCGCTCAAGGTCGAGAGCGAGGTCTTCCGCGATCGCGGGTTCATCCCGGCCAACCCGAGCCTCGCCAACTTCGAGCGGCTCGTGCAGTCGGGTGGGCAGACACCGGTCTTCCGCTGGATGTTCAACAGCGTCGGGGTGGCGACCGTCGGGACGATCCTGACCCTGCTGCTGACGTCGCTGTCCGCCTACGCCTTCGCGCGGATCGACTTCCCATTCAAGAACCTGCTCTTCTCGCTGCTGATCACGACCCTCCTGCTGCCGGGGATCATGTTCCTCGTCCCGCAGTACCTCCTGATCAGCCAGCTCAAGCTGCTCAACACCTGGCCCGCGTTCATGCTCCCGGGTCTGGCCAGCGTGTTCGGCGTGTTCTTCATGCGCCAGTTCTTTCTCGGCATCCCGGTGGAGCTCGAGGAGGCGGCCTACGTCGACGGCGCCGGCCGGTTCCGGACGTTCTTCTCGGTCGTCCTGCCGCTGGCCGGGCCCTCGCTCGCGACCCTCGGCGTGATCACCTTCATCGGTTACTGGAACGACTACCTCTGGCCGCTGGTGACCTGCCAGGGAGCCGGCTGCACCCTGTCGCCGGGGCTGCGCAACTTCCAGGGCACGTATTCGACCCAGTTCGGACTGCTCATGGCGGGCGCGGTCCTGGCCGCCGTGCCGGTCCTGCTGCTGTACATCTTCGCCCAGCGCTACATCGTCCAGAGCGTCACGTCATCCGGCATCAAGGGCTGATGGCGGCGACTCGCGACCCGTCGGCTCGAGTCGCGGGCCGCGGCGCCCCCGGCCCATCCCCGGCACGACCGCCACGAGGCACGAGGCACCGCCCGATGACCGCAACCGCCCGCCTGCCGCTGCTCCTGCTGACCGTGATTTTGGTCGCCGCCTGCTCGTCCGGCGGCGGTGACGGCCCGTCCGGCAGCACGGCGGCGAGCCAGCCGCCCACGTCGGGGGGATCGGCCAGCGCGCCGCCCGCCAGCGCGTCGGCCGCCGCCTCTGGAGCGGCCTCGCCCTCCGGCAGCGTGATCCCGTCGCCCGGCGAGGGCGAGTTCGTGAACCCAGTGATCACGCGGAACATGCCGGATCCGTACGTCATGGCCGTCGACGACACGTACTACCTGTACTCGACCGAGGACGGCAGCAACCGCTTTCCGTACGCGACGTCGCAGGACCTCGTGAGCTGGGAGTACCAGGGCTCCGCGATGCCAAAGCCGCCCGCCTGGACGGACCGCAACTACTGGGCTCCGGAGGTCACCGAGACGTCCGCCGGCTACGTGATGTACTACACGGCCCGTTCACGCGAGATCAAGCGCCCGTCCGGCGATGGCGCCCAGTGTGTCGGGGTCGCCGTCGCCGACTCGCCCGAGGGGCCGTTCGTGGACGAAAGCGAAGAACCGCTCGTCTGCCAGCCCGACCTGGGCGGCACGATCGACGCCTCCGTCGTCCGGGACGTCGACGACTCGCTCTGGCTGATCTACAAGAACGACGGCAACTGCTGCTCGATCAAGACCCGCTTCTACATGCGCCAGATGGCCGAGGATGGCCTGACCTTCGCGGGCGAGGAGATCGAGGTGGAGGGCGTGGTCAACGACAAGCCCTGGGAGGGCCGGGTCGTCGAGGCCCCGACGATCTACCACCTGGACGGTACGTACTACCTGTTCTACTCGGCCAACGACTACGCGGGCGTCCCGTACGCGGTGGGCTACGCGACCTCGACCGAGCTGACCGGGCCGTACGTGGACGCCGAGGAGAACCCGATCCTTGCCTCGGTCCCGCAGGTCGGTCCGTTCGGCCCCGGGCACCAGACGCTGATCGAGGATCCCGACGGCGATCTCTGGATGGTCTACCACGCATGGGAGCGGACGTTCAGCGAGCGCGAGGTGTGGATCGACGAGGTCGTCTTCGAGGGCGGCAAGCCGGTCGTGCAGGGGCCCGACGTCGAGCCACAGGCGGTGCCGTGACGGCCGGACGCGACGCCGTCGAGCGCATGGATCGATCGATCACCGGCTGATGGCGGTCGTCCGCGCGCGCCACTCCCTCGACGGGGAGTGGCGGTTCGTTGCCGACCCGGAGCGGCTGCACGGGCCGGATCACCTGCCCGAGGGCCAGCCGATCACCGTGCCCGGCTGCTGGGAGGCCCAGGTGCCGCGGCCGTACCGGATCATCACCGCCTGGTACCGTCGCCCGGTCGAGGTTCCGCCCGCCTGGCGAGGGTCGCGGGTCCTCGTCCACTTCGGCGCCGTGATGTACCGCTGCGTCGTCTTCCTCAACGGCGAGCGGATCGGCGAGCACGAGGGCGGTTACCTGCCGTTCGAGGTCGACGCCACGACCGCGGTGCGCTGGGACGGTCCGAACGAGCTGGTCGTCCTCGTGGTCAACCCGCTCAACGCGATCGACGAGTATCCGGCCTTCTCGGTCGAGCAGGTCCTGATCGCGCAGGAGTTCGAGCCGGACCTGCCGCTGTCCGAGGCGCCGCACGGCAAGCAGACCTGGTACTCGAGCACGAGCGGCATCTGGCAGTCCGTGTCGCTCCACCGCCGCCCGCCCCTGGCGCTGGCCGCGCTGCGCGTCCGGCCGGACCTCGAGGCGTCGCAGGCCATCGTGCGCTGGTCGCTCGAGGGAGACGGCGGGGGACCGCACGAGGTGGAGGTGGTGATCCGGGACCCGGACGGCGGCGTGGTCGCTCGCCAGTCCCTGGAATGCGCCGCCGATCGTGACGGCCTGGTCCGCCTGCCCGTCCCCACGCCGAAGCTGTGGGACATCGATCAGCCCAACCTGTACACCGCCGAAGCGCGGCTCACCGAGGCAGGTGAAGCGGTCGACAGCGTCGAGGCCCGGTTCGGGATGCGCTCGATCGAGACCCGGGATGGCCAGATCGTCCTCAACGGCCGGCCGATCTACATGCTCGGCGCCCTCGACCAGGACCACTACCCGGACACGATCGTCAACCCGCCGTCGCGGGCCTATCTCGACGAGCAGATGCGGCTGGCGCGCGAGATGGGCATCAACCTGCTGCGCTGCCACATCAAGATCCCGGACCCCGCCTACCTCGATGCCGCGGACGAGGCGGGCATCCTCGTCTGGGCAGAGCTCCCGAACTGGACCCGCTTCACCTCGATGGCCGGGGCGCGCGGCCGCCGGACCCTCGAGCGGATGGTCGACGAGCTCGGCAATCACCCCTCGATCGTGATCTGGACGATCATCAACGAGGACTGGGGCACGCAGCTCCGTTACGAGGCGCGCGACCGGCACTGGCTGCAGGACACGTACCACTGGCTCAAGGCGCTCGACCCCACCCGGCTGATCGTCGACAACTCGGCCTGCGACACGCCGCAGACGCCGAACTTCCATATCAGCACGGACCTGGCCGACTTTCACGTCTACTTCCTGGCCCCGGACAACGCCGTCCGCTGGCGCAACACGATCGAGGACTTCGCACGCCGCCCGCAGTGGCTGTGGAGCCCGCATGGTGACGCGCAACCGCGCGGAGACGAGCCGCTCGTCCTGAGCGAGTTCGGGTCATGGGGCCTGCCGCGCCTGGACCACCTCGTGGCGCACACCGGCCGCGAGCCGTGGTGGTTCGCCACAGGGCGGGACTACTACCGGCCGACCGGCATCCGCCGCCGCTTCGACGCCTACGGGCTGGGGCGCATCTGGGGTAGCGTGGAAGAGCTGGCCGAGGCGACCCAGTGGCACCAGTTCGACGGCCTGCAGTACGAGATCGGCCAGCTCCGCCGCCACGACTCGATCCAGGGCTATGTCATCACGGAGCTGACGGACGCCTACTGGGAGGCCAACGGCCTGCTCGATCCGATGCGAGGCCCGAAGGTCTACCACGACCGGCTGCGGGAGCTGAACGCGCCGGACGTCGTCGTCGTCGACGTCGAGCGGCGAGACCTCTGCAGCCTCGATCGGCTCGAGGCGAAGGTGCACCTGTCATCGTTCGGCGGCGCGGCCGAGAACGGGCGCCTGGCGTGGGAGCTCGTGCTTGCCGACGGCCAGCGGATCGAGGGCGAGCTCCCCATCGCCGACTGGCCGCTGGCGGGCGCACGACCGGTGGGCACGATCGAGGCCTCCGTTCCCGACGTCGCCGAGGTCACCGATGCGCGCCTCATCGCCCGGGCGCTCGACGGCGCGGGGCGCGAGCGGGCGCGAGCGGACCTGCGTTTCGCCGTCGCCCCCGCGGCGTCCCGGCAGACGGCCAACGCGCTGAACGTCACCATCCTCGACCCACTCGACATCTGGGGCGTGACCAACCGCGTGGAGCGGCTGGGGCACCGGCTAGTGGGCCCGGATGAAGCCGACCTGGTCGTGGCGACGGAGGTGACCAACGAGCTGATGGACCGCCTCGACGCCGGCGGCCGGGCGCTCGTGCTCGTCCGCACCCGGGCTGCCGTCCCGGAGGGCCACGACCTCGCCCGGCGGGTGAGCGTCCACCTGCGACGCCTCCCCCACTCCGGCTGGCCGGGCCAGCGCAGCCCGTGGGAGGGCGACTGGGTCACCAGCTGGAGCTGGATCCTCCACGACGCGCTGCCCGGCCTGCCGGTCCGCAACCCGCTCGACTTCGCCTACGAGGAGGTCCTGCCGGATCACGTGCTGCTCGGCTACGACCCGGCCCGCCACCGGGACGAGGTGCCGGCCGGCATGTTCGTGGGCTGGGTGCACACGCCCGCGGCAAGCGTCTGGACCTTCCCCCAGGGTCGCGGAGCGATGACGCTGACGACGTTCCGCGTCGCGCCGGAGACGGGGCCGGTCGCGACGCTCCTCCTGGAGCGGCTGATCCAGCATGCCGCCCAGGCCGAGCGCCGGGCAGGCGGACGCGAGGCGCTCGCGGTGGCGGGGTGACAACGCCGGCCGGGCCATCGGCCGGCGGCGACTTCCGGTGGCTGACCGGCTTCGAGTGCTCCACCTTCCCGCAGGTCGGGATGGACGAGCTGGCCCTGACCCAGCACGACCGGTTCTGGGGCTCGGACATCGTCCGTGCCGCCGAGGCCGGCTGCCGGACGATCCGGTACGGGATCCGCTGGCACGTGGTCAACCCGGCGCCGCAGGTCTGGGACTGGTCGAGCGTCGACGGCCCGATGGAGCTCATGCGCCACCTGGGCATGGAGCCGATCGTCGACCTGTTCCACTTCGGCGTCCCGGCCTGGATGGGAACCGGGGTGATGACCTCGATCTTCCCGGACTTCCAGGCGGAGCTGTGCCTCGCGTTCGCCCGCCGCTATCCATGGGTGCGCTGGTACACGCCGACGAACGAGCCGTACATCATGGCCCAGTTCGGCGGCGAGACCGGCGCCTGGTACCCCTACGAGCACGGGCCGCACAACTTCGTCCGGGCGCTGCG
>JACDAV010000251.1 GCA_013695255.1 Chloroflexota bacterium | reverse complement strand
GCACGAACGTCGCGCCGCTCGCGTCGACGACCTCGAGACCGTCGTCGGGACCCGGGTCCTCCTCGCCGTCCGACGGGCGGATCCAGGCGATGCGCCCGGCCTCGACCAGGATGCTCACGCCGACCGTCAGGCGGTCCGACCGACCGTCGGCCATGGCCCCGTCCCGATAGAGCGTCCGAGCCGCGCCCTGGCTCGGCGCCGGCGTGGGGGACCCAGCGGACGGAGATGGCGCGGCGGAGGTCGCGGCAGGCGGTGCAGGCGAGAGCGTGGCCTGCGGTGAGCCCGTCGAGGTCGCGAGCGGCTGGCTGGCGCGCGACCCGCTCGGCGGGGGCCCGGTCTCGCAGGCGACGAGCGTCGTGGCTGCGGCGGCCGACCAGACGAGGAAGCGGCGCCGGCTCACGCTGGGCATCGGCTCCATCCCGTCACGGTAGCACCGGGCTAGGATCGTGCCGTGCTCCCGCTGGCGGACCTGCCCCGCTTCCCGCTCCTCGACGGCCCCTCGCCGCTCCAGCCGCTCCACCGCTTCAGCGAGGCGCTCGGAAACCGGGCGGAGGTCTGGATCAAGCGCGAGGACCTGCTGCCGCTGGCGTTCGGCGGCAACAAGCTGCGCAATCTCGAGTTCCTCGTCGGACGGGCGCTCGCCGACGGCGCCGACACGCTGGTCACCTCCGGCCGGCGCTGGTCGAACCATTGCCGGCTGACCGCCGCGGCCGGGGCCCGGGCTGGTCTCGGCGTCCACCTCGTGCTCGGCGGTCCGCCTCGGCCTGACGACGGCCCGAACGTCCAGCTGGAACGGCTGCTGGGGGCGACGATCCACGTCGCGCCGACGGGCGATCGCGCAGATCGCGAGGCGCTCGTGGGCGATGTGACGGCTGCTCTGCGGTCCGCCGGTCGGCGGCCGTTCATGATCGAGGTCGGCGGATCGGGCGTGACCGGCGCCGTCGGACAGGTGCTCGCGGGTCAGGAGCTCGTCGAGCAGGCTCGCAAGCGGGCGGCAGAGCCCCACTCGCTCATCGTCCCCTCGGCGACCGGCGGGACGCAGGCCGGGCTGCTGTGGGGGTTGCGCGACGCCGGTTGCGTGGCCCGCGTCATCGGCGTCGCCGTCGCCCAGCCGCCGGACGAGCTGCGCGCCCGGGTGGCGGCCATCCTGGACGGCCTCGCGGATCTGACCGGTGCCGAGCCGCCGGCGGAAGCGATCGAGGTCAACGCGGACCACCTGGCACCGGGCTACGGGCGGCGGAACGGCGCAGCCAAGGAGGCGACAGAGCTGCTTGCCCGCACGGAGGGCATCCTGGTCGACCCGATCTACACCGCCAAGGCGCTGGCCGGGCTGATCGGGCTCGTGCGGAACGGCGAGCTCGACGGCCGGCGCGTGGTGTTCTGGCACGCGGGCGGCACGCCCGGGCTGTTCGAGCCGCTCGACGACTGAATGGGAGCTGCCGTGGTCCGCGCGACCCCGCGTGCGGCCCTGCCGGGCTAGCGGGCCGCCCGCCAGGCGTCCCGCAGGCGCATCCGGCCGCGCGTCTGGAGGACCGCCCCCGTGTACACGCGGCCGCCGATGACGAACAGCCCGTAGATGAAGGCCACCGTCACCGCGACCGACAGTGCGACCTCCCAGGGCTCGATCGCGCCGAGCGCCGCGCGCATCGGCACGACCATCGGCGCGGCGGGCGGAACCAGTGAGGCGATGCGGGCCACGAGCCCGTCCGGGTCGTTCAGGACGACGAAGATCGACAGGAAGTAGGCACCCATGGCCAGGAACGAGACGGGCGTGGTGACATTGGAGGCCTCCTCCATCCGCGACGCCAGTGCGCCGAGCACGCCGAACAGCGTCGAGTACAGCACGTAGCCGAGGACGAACCAGAGCAGCAGCATGGCGACCGTCGGGAAGGTCGTGGGCGGGAGCTCCAGGCGTCCCACAGCGGTGGCAGCGACCAGGCCCGTCCCGAGCAGCACGACCAGCTGGACCAGCCCCAGGATGCCGATCCCGAACACCTTGCCCATCAGCAGGTCGCGCGGGCGCACGGTCGCGAGGACGACCTCGACCACCCGGCTCTGCTTCTCCTCGACGACGCCGGACAGGACCCAGTAACCGAACGAGAAGATCGAGATGAACAGGAAGATGACGCCGACGTTGGCGACCACGAATGCGGCCGAGTCGCCCTCATCGACGGGCACCACGGACTCGACCGCCGGCGGCGTGAGGTCGACGCCGGCCTCGGAGAGCCGGATGGCGAAGACCGCCTCGGTCACCGCACCCACGACCCGGCTGTCCGGCTGCTCCTGGAAGAGCAAGGTCGGCGGTTGATCCGGCGTGGCGCCCGGCAGCAGCACGCCGTCGACCCGGTCCTGCTCGAGCGCCTGCTCGGCGGTCGCGCGGTCCGGCAGGGCCACGACCTCCGTGGTGCCGTCATCGCGACCGGCCACCGCCCGCAGGGCCGAGACGAAGCTCGCCGGCGGCTCGCCGACGTAGCCGACCCTGATCGCGTTCTCGCCGCTCGCCAGCGACGCCTGGAGCAGCATGGAGACGACGACGAGGATCTCGGTCAGGACGAGGCCGGCCAGGAAGCCCTTGCTCCGCCCGCGCTCGAGCAGCTCGCGCCGAGCGACCAGCCAGATCGCCCGCAGACGGCTCATCGGGCAGTCCCCTCGGTCACCGGCTCATCCTCGCGGATCGCCTCCATGAACAGCTCGGAGAGGGCCGGCGGCTCGAAGCTGAAGCGCCGGACCGTCCCCGCCGCCGAGGCCCGGGCGAGCGCGGCAGGCAGATCGATCGTGTCCTCGACAAGCAGGCGGACCCGGTCGCCTCGGCGCTCCAGCACCCGGTTATCGCCGAGCCCCTCGATCCACGCCCCGTCCCCGCCAGTCACCTCCACATCGAGGTGCCGCCGGCCGGACGACCGCTTCAGCTGGTCGATCTCGCCCTCGGCCACGATCCGGCCCTTGGCGATGATCACCACGTTCTCGCAGATGTTCTCGACCAGGTCCAGCTGGTGGCTGGAGAACACCACCCCGACGCCGGCGGCCGCTCGCTCGCGCAGGACCTCAATCATCGTGGCCGTGCCCAGCGGATCGAGGCCCGAGAAGGGTTCGTCGAGCACCAGCAGCTCCGGCTCGTGGACGAGGGCGACGGCGAGCTGGACGCGCTGCTGATTGCCGTGCGAGAGCTCCTCCAGCTTCGCGGCGCTCCGGTCGCCGAGCCCGAGGCGCTCCAGCCAGCGAGCCGCCGCGGCGCGCGCATCGCGGCCGGACAGGCCGTGGTGCTGCGCGAAGTAGGCCAGCTGCTCGCCGACCTTCATCCGCGGATACAGGCCCCGCTGCTCCGGCATGTAGCCGAATCGCAGCCGGGCCGGCTGGTCGATCGGACGGCCGCGCCAGCGCGTCTCTCCCCGGTCCGGCGTGGCCAGCCCGAAGATGCAGCGCATCGTCGTGGTCTTGCCCGCGCCGTTCGGGCCGAGAAAGCCCACCAGTCTCCCGGTCGGGGCGCTGAACGAGGCGCCATCGAGGGCGACGACCGAGCCGTAGCGCTTGGTGAGGTCGCGCACCTCGAGCATCGTCCCGTCGCCCCCGGTTGCCTGCCACCTGTGTGTCGCCATCGTGCAGCATCGGCCCGCGGACTGTCCTGCGTGCGAGGTCGGGACGGCTCGGTTGTTCGACGCCGGCGAGTCGGGCATCCTGACGCCATGACCCACCCGCCCGATCCGACAGGCCAACGGAGCGACGCCGTCGGGCGCCGGGGCAGCCTGGTGCTCGGCGTGCTCCTGGTCGTCGTCGGGCTGGCCTTCCTCGCCGTCCGCCAGTGGGGGCTCGACCTGGCCAGCACCGGCTGGCCGCTGTTCGTGATCGTGCCGGGCCTCGTCCTGTTCGCCGCTGCCTTCCTCGTCGGCGGCCGGCCCGGCACCGGTTTCGCCGTCGCGGGTGCCGTGACGGTCGTCACCGGTGTGATCCTCGCGGTCCAGAACGCGACCGGCCTGTGGGCGACGTGGGCCTATGCGTGGGCACTGGTCGCGCCCGGTGGGGTGGGCCTCGGGCTCCTGGTCTACGGGACTCTGACCCGCCAGCGTGACCTGGCCCTGGGCGGCGGGTGGTCGGTGCTCGTCGCCCTCGCCATCTTTCTCGTCGGCGCGTTCTTCTTCGAGTCCGTGCTCGGGCTGTCCGGCAACCGGATCCAGGGACTGGACACGCTGCTTGCGGGCGCACTGGTGCTGCTCGGTATGCTCGTCATCGGGTTCGGGCTGCTGGGCGGTCGCCGCCGGGTCGGCTAGCGCATCCCGGCGGGCGCGGGGGCGAGGGAGGGGTCACACCGGCCGGCACGGTATCGTCGCATCGCCATGCCTCGGCCCTACCGGTTCGTGCCCGTCTGGTTGGCCGTCGCGCTGCTCGC
>JACDAV010000249.1 GCA_013695255.1 Chloroflexota bacterium | reverse complement strand
CGCCTGGCGCGCGCCGGCCTGCATCGCGGCAACCCCGCCCGGGCCGGGGTCGGAGATCGGGATCGAGGCGAGCTCGGGAGGCGCCGGCGCCGAGCCGGCCGGCCGAACGGGCACGAATGTCCGCGGGCGCTGGATCGACGACACCTCGGTCGCCTCGAAGGCGATGGCGCCGTCACTGCCGGTCCCGGCCGCCGCCACGAACCGGTGGTGAAGGTGCTCGACGGCCGACTGAGGATGGAGCGTCACCAGGGCGTCCTTGAGCTCCTCGAGGCCGAGGCGATCGACGAGGTTCGGCGAGACCAGGGCGAGCGAGTCGCCCACGGACATCTCGCCACGCCAGATGTCCGGATCGACCTGCGCGGCCGGCAGCCCGTGCTCCTTCAGGGGATCGGGCAGCGTCGCCAGCCGCGCCTGCCGGACGAGATAGGCCTCGGCCGGACCGAGCGTGGCGACGAACAGCTCGTTGCCCCGGACGACCGCGACCGCGACGCCGATGGCACCCAGCGGCTCGGCGCCCAGGCCAAGACGTTCCCGCTGGTGAGCGAGCCGCTTGTTGGCGAGCCCGATCGCCTTCTTCAGGCAGACCCGGATGCCGGCCGATTCGTCGAAGTAGTACTCGTTCCGGATCGTCTCCGCGGCCAGCCGGGTCGCTTCCCGGGCACGCGGTCCGGAGCTCCGCGAGGTGACCAGGAGGTAGAGGTGACCCTTCGAGCGAGCGACGGACCCGACGCTCGGCTCGACCACGACGACGGTATCCGGCGAGTCGGGGAGTCGATCCTGCTCGGCGACGACGCCGAGCTTCATCTGGAGCCTGACGGCCATGTGGCCCTCGTGCTGGAGCGTTGTGGTAAACGGGCGGCGTGGGCGGTGCGGTGCGGGCCGTGCGCGGCGGGCGCCGCACGCTTCCCCGGGCTGGCTGGCAGGTGCGGCGGATTATACGGCCGGCCCCTCCCGCCGGACACGGACCCGCAGCTCTCTCGCTCGTGCGCCGCCCGGCGCCGCGGCGAACGCCTCGAGCAGCTCCGGGGCCCGCAGACGGATCTCCTGGGCGACGATCGGCGCGTCGACGTCGACCAGCAGCGCGAAACCGTCGATCCGCACGAGGCGGCAGCTGCCCGATGCAGCCGGGACCCGCTCCGCGACGAGCGCCGACCACAGGCTGATCGCCCTGGCCAGCCGGAGCTCCTCGTCGAGCCCGAGGCGGCGGGCCGCCTCGGGGATGAGCTCGCCGATCCGCTCCATCGGCCGGCGGCGGCTCATCCCCTGACCGCCGCGGACAGCCCGGGGCCCACCAGCCGGGCGCCATCTGGGGCGGGCTCGACCCGCCACGTCGTCGCCACGGCGCGGAGCGCTGGATCGAGGTCGTCCAGCGTGGTCGTGGTCACGAACGCCTGGGGCAGCTCGGCGATCCTGCGGACCAGGTGGGCGCGACGCTCCGGGTCGAGCTCGGAGAACACGTCGTCGAGCAGGAGCAGCGGCGGCCGGCCGTCGTGGGCGGCCAGGAGGTCCAGCTCGGCCAGCTTGAAGGCCAGGATCGCCGTCCGCTGCTGGCCGCGTGAGGCGAACGCCGACAGGTCGCGGCCGCCCAGCTCGAATACCAGGTCGTCGCGGTGCGGCCCGACGAGCGTGGCGCCGTTCCAGATCTCCTTGTCCGCCGTCTCGCGGAGCCGGCGGGCCAGCACCTCGCGAGCACGCTCGCCGGGTTGGACCGGGGCATTGCTGGCGTACCGGACCACGAGACGCCCGGCGGCCGCCTCGTCGGGTGCGATCTCCGCGTGAGCCTCGGCGAGCGGCGCCGCGAGGTCGGCGAGCAGGCGGAGGCGCTCCTCGACGACGGCGGCCCCGGACTCGAGGAGCGGTTCGTCCCAGCCGACGAGCTCGTCGCGCGACGCCTGCTCCTCCCGGATCGCCCGGAGCAGGCTGTTGCGCTGCTGGAGCGCCCGGGCGTACATGGCCAGGTCCCGGCCATAGACCGGGGACCGCTGGGCCGCCAGGCGGTCGAGCGCCGTTCGCCTGAGCGAGGGAGAGCCGATCACCAGCAGCATCTCCTCCGGCGCGAAGACCACGGTTCGGAGCAGCCCCAGGAGCGCCGATGCGCGTCGCGGGACGCCGTTCACCCGGATCCGCTTGCGGCCGCTCCCGCCGGCCGCCGCCGGGCCGCCCGGTCGCACCACGGCCAGCTCGATCGTCTCCCGCCCTGAGGTCCCCTCCACGCGTCCGAGGTCCGCACCCCAGCGGATCAGCTCGGCGTCCGTCGACGTGCGGTGGGACTGGCCCCAGGCGAGAAGGACGATGGCCTCCAGCAGGCTGGTCTTGCCGGCCGCGTTCGGGCCCCACACGAGCTGCGGCCCGGGGCCGAAGGCGGCATCGAGGGCTGCGTAGCCGCGCAGGTCGCGGACGGTCAACGAGCGGAGCAGGGTCCGAGTCCGGCAGGCATCCCGATCGTCCCTGCCGCCCTCCTCAGGACGTGGTCCGGACCGGCATCACGACGTGGACATAGCGGTCGTCGCCGATCGGCTTGAACACGCCGGGGCTGAGCGGCCCGTTGAGCTCGAGGGCGAACTGCTCGGCATCCACGTTGGTCAGGACGTCGGCGAGGTAGCGAGCGTTGAAGGCGATCGTGGTCCCATCGCCCTCGACGGCGGCCTCCACCTGGCCGACGTGATCGCCGACCTCCGCGTTGGCGCTGACCGTCACGCCGGCGTCCCCGTTGGACGAGATCTGGAGCTTGACGATGTTGGCCGACTCGTGCGCGATGAGGGCGGCCGGACGGACGGCCCGGAGCAGCTCCTCGCGGTCGAGCACCGCGCGGGTGGTGTGGGTCTGGGGAAGCACCTGCTGGTAGTTCGGGAACTGGCCGTCGATCAGCCGGCTGACGAGGTCGATCCCCTCGAGGTGGAACAGGATCTGGTTGCGTGCCTGGGCGAGGACGACCTCGACCGGCTCGTCGACGTCGGCCAGGATCCGGATGAGCTCGTTGAGCGCCCGGGCCGGGATCACCACGGACGCGTCGGACACCGGATCCAGGATCGGGATGGTCTTGACCGCGATCCGGTAGTTGTCGGCGGCCGCGAGCGTCACGGTGTCGCCCTCGAAGCGGGCCAGGACACCGGTGAGGATCGGTCGCGCCTCGTCGCTGGCCGCCGCGAAGGCCGTCTCCTCCAGCGCCTGGCGCAGGACGTTCTGCGCGATGCGGGTCGTGGCCTGGTCGCCCGCGGTCTGGATCGCCGGGAACTCGTCCGCGTCGATGCCCTTGATGTGCGACTCGGACCGTCCGCAGCGCAGGTACAGCGTCTCGCCCGTCTGCAGCTCGAGATCGATCCGGTCGCCGCCGTGGATGGCGTTGACGTAGTCGGTCAGCAGCTTGGCGGGCACGGTCGTCGCGCCGTCCGTATCGATCTTCCCCGGCACCCAGTAGGTGATCCCGATCTCGAGATTGGTGGCGGTCAGCTTCAGACCGGCGTCCTCGGTCTTGAGGAGCACGTTGGCCAGGACGGGCAGGGTCGAGCGGGCGGACACGGCGCGGCTGACCACGGACAGCCCACGGGCCAGGTTCTCCTGCATCACGGAGAGTTTCACGTCCGGTTGGTACTCCAGCTCAGGCGATCGAGGGCCGGCGCGGCCCGATGGCGACCGGGCGAACGACCGGGCGAGGTGCCCCGGGGGGTGGTGTGTATCTTCCCTCTTTCTCTTTACCTCGTCATCACCGTCATAACGGTGTGCACGGGGTGGATGACCACGCTTGCTCGTGCGCAGCGGGACGGTGGACGAAGGCGAGCCGACGGTGGAGGGCAGGCCACCGTTCGGCGTCCCGACGGAGTGGCGTCGTGGACGGTTCGGGGCTCCGGGCGAACTGGTCGCGGGATCGACCCCAACCGGCTCCACCCGGCCGGGGCCCGAGGCTGCCAGCGGGCCGAAGTTGTCCACAGCGACCCTCGGTTGTCCACGGATTCCGGTGGCTTGTCCACAGCCACCTCGCGTCGCTCGCGCGGCCCTGGGCGCCTTTTCGAGGCGCTGCCGCGGGTGGTCGGGCGCGCGCGGGGACGCGGGCGGCCAGGCCGGCGAGCCGGGCGTCAGTCGGCGTAGATCAGCTCGCGGACCGCGGCGATCTCGCGCCGCAGCTCGTCGTTGACGGCCGATTCGCGGGTGATCTTTCCGCAGGCGTGAAGAACCGTCGAGTGGTCTCGGCCGCCGAGCTCGGCGCCGATGCGCAGCAGCGAGACGTCCGTCTCCTCGCGCATCAGGAACATCGCGATCTGGCGCGGCATGACGATCGCCTTGTCCCGCTTCTGGCCCTTCAAGGCGTCCATGTGGACGCCGTAGTAGTCGGCCACCGCCCGGGCGATGCGCTCCGGGGTCACCTGGCGCTTCTTCGGGTTGTAGAGCACGTTCGACAGCACGGCCTGGGCGAGCTCGATGCTGATCGGCGTGGCGCCCATCGATGCATAGGCGACGATCCGGTTGAGTGCCCCCTCGAGCTCCCGGATGTTGCTGACGACCTTGCGGGCGATGAACTCGATCACGTCCGCCGTGATCGGGACCGCGCCCTCCTCCGACTTCGAGCGCAGGATCGCGATCCGCGTCTCGAGGTCCGGTGCCGTGAGGTCCGCGATCAGGCCCCACTCGAAGCGGCTGCGCAGCCGCTCCTCGAGGGTCAGGATGGCCTTCGGCGGGCGGTCCGACGAGAGGACGATCTGCTTGCCGTCCTCGTGGATCGCATTGAACGTGTGGAAGAACTCCTCCTGGGTCCGTTCCTTGTCGGCGATGAACTGGATGTCGTCGATGAGCAGCAGGTCGATCCGCCGGTAGCGCGCCCGGAACTCGTCGATCTTGCCCTGCTGGATCGAGGTGATGAACTCATTGGTGAACTTCTCGCTGGTCGCGTACACGACGCGCTTGCGCGGGAACTTGGCGATCACCTGGTTGCCGATCGCGTGCATCAGGTGGGTCTTGCCGAGGCCCACCCCGCCGTACAGGAACAGCGGGTTGTACGCGTGGCCCGGTCGTTCGGCCACCGACAGGCTGGCCGCGTGGGCGAGCCGGTTCGCGGAGCCGACGATGAAGTTGGCAAAGGTGTACCGGGGGTTGAGGTTGGTGGCTCCGCCCTCGCCGCCGACGCGGGTCGGCTCGAGGCGGACGTGCAAACCAGCGCCGTTGGCCGCGCTCCTGCCCTGGCCGTGGAGCCGCCCGCCACCGCCCGCCCCGTTGCCGCCGGCATCGACCGGAGCGTCGATGAAGAACTCGACCTGGACGCTGTAACCCACGATCCGGGCCAGGGTCTGGGAGATGAGGGAGCGGTAGCGGGTCTCCAGCCAATCCTTGGCGAAGCCATTCGGGACGGCGATCCGGAAGCGCTGCTCGTCGACGTCCACGAGCGCGGTGTCGCGCAGCCATGTCTCGAAGTTCGCCGGCGAGAGTGACACCTGCAGCTCGCCAAGGGTGGCGCGCCAGACCTGCTTCGCGTCCATTCGGTCGATGTCTGCCCTGTCGCTGGGGGACGGATTGACGGGTAAGCGCTCACCAGGAGCCGAGCAGAGATCCCTGGACGAGCGCGCTGACACAGGCCGTGCGGCTCGGGCCGGCGCCGTCCCGGGCTCCCCGGAGCGACTCCGGTGGGGAGGCCCGCCAGCGTCCCGGCGCCTCAGGCTCGGCGAGGATAGCACCAGGGCGGACGCCGTCGCAAGCTCATCAGGACATACCCCCAGGGGGTATGCGCGCACCGGCGGCGCGTCATCCGCCCGACGGTGCCGCCCGGAGCAGGAGGGCATGCGGCAGGTTTGACACCGTGGTGGGGCGGACCTATCATCCCCGGACGACAGACGCGCCGCCGCGCTCACGGGCGCCAGGCGCGTTTTGCGTGCCTTCAGGGGTCGACCGTCGAGTCCCCGAGGCCCGGATGGAGAGGATCGCAGACAGTCCCGATGGGCAAGCCGACCTATCAGCCGAAGAAACGCCATCGCGCGAAGGAGCACGGCTTTCGTGCCCGGATGAGGACGACCGCGGGTCGTCGCGTCGTGGCAGCTCGGCGAGCACGCGGCCGAAAGCGCCTGACGGCCTGACGAACGACCGCGGCACGATCCCGCCGCGGCTGGTGATGCTCACTCGACCGCAGGACTTCGCGGCGATCCAGGAACGCGGGGCCAGCAGGTCCCACCCGCTCCTCATCGTCCGGGTGCTGCGGACGGATCTCGAGACCACGAGGTTCGCCCTGTCGACCGGCCGTCGGCTGGGCGGGGCGGTCGTCCGGAATCGGCTCAGGCGGCGACTCCGCGAGGTGCTCAGATCCATGGCGCCCTCGTTGCAGGCAGGCTGGGACGTCCTCGTCATCGCCCGGCCGGCGCTCGTCGAGGCGGACCACGACGCGCTGGTCGGGGCCATGCACCGGCTTCTCGGCCGGGCAGGAGTCTTCGGAGGACCGTCGACCACGTGAAGCGCATCGGCATCGGACTGATCCGGCTCTACCGGCTCGTGTTCGCCTGGCTGCCGGCCTCGTGCCGCTACGAGCCGACCTGTTCGCGCTACGCGGAGCAGGCGATCGAGCGGTACGGTCTTGCCCGCGGATCGTGGATGGGCCTGCGGCGGATCGCGCGATGCCATCCCTGGAGCCAGGGCGGCCATGACCCCGTTCGGTAGCCGCGCCCGGGCCATCGCCCGAGCCTGTGCGGTTCCGCTGCTCCTGGTGGCGATCGCGCTGATCGTGGCCGGCTGCTTTCCGGCAGCGCAGCAGCCCGGCGGGTCGGCCGCGCCGACCCCCTCCGCAAGCGTGCAGGTCGCGCTCCACCCGGCCCCACCGGGAGCCGATCCGGTCAGCCTGCTGGCGTTCCTGTTCACGCCGATCTTCCAGGCGATGTTCATCCTGCTCGTCGGGGTCTACCACGTCCTCAACGAGGCGGGCGTGCCGGGCGCCATCGGCTTCGCCATCATCGCGCTGACGCTCGCCGTCCGCTCGGTCCTCATCCCGCTCTTCCGCAAGCAGCTCGTCTCGCAGCGGCGGATGCAGATGCTGCAGCCGGAGATGGGCGAGATCCGGCGCCGGTTCAAGGGCGACGGGATGAAGATCCGGCTCGCCCAGCAGGAGCTGATGAAGGAACGCGGGGTCAGCGCGGCCTCCGGCTGCCTGCCCGTCCTCCTCCAGCTGCCGCTCCTGTTCATCATCTACTCGGTCATCCAGAACGGGCTGACGAACTTCAATCCGACGGCGATGCTGACGGTGGCCGGCGTCCAGCTCGTCCCGCTGGACTGCCCCACCACACCGCCGCCCGGCGCCGTCGTGGACCCCTGCATCGACACCAACGTGCCATGGCTCTTCGGCCTCGACGTCAGCCTGCCGGAGACGACGCTCGTGATCATCGGCTTCGGGCTGAGCCTGCTGGCGGTCGCGTCGGCGCTGATGCAGCTCGTCCAGAGCAGAATGATGCTGGCGCCGCCGGATCCAACCAACGACGACCCGAACCTCCGGATCCAGCGGCAGATGATGCTGTTCCTGCCGCTGATCTCGGTGTTTTACGGCGGGATCCTGCCCGCCGGGCTGTTCATCTACTGGATCGTTGCCACGCTGTTCTCGATCATTCAGCAGTACTTGATCGTGGGCTGGGGCGGGATGTTCCCGCTGTTCGGCTGGACGCCCGGCTTCGCCCGCGACCACAGTCCCCGGTTCCCGGTGGCGATGCCGCCGCCGCCGGACCCGTCGAAGCGACCCGCGCCGAGCGCCTCGGTCGTCCCCACCAAACGTGCTACTTCGGCCGACAAGACGATTCGCCCCCGCGAGCGGGGCCGCCAGGGCCGACGAGGGAGGCGACGCTGACATGAGTGTCTATCGGGAGTTCACCGGCAAGACCGTCGAGGAAGCCCTTCGCAACGCGCGCGAGGCGTTCGGGGCCGGTCTCGACGACCTCGACTTCGAGATCCTGACGCCGGGCGCCCGCGGCGTGCTCGGCATGGGCGCCGAGCCGGCCCGGATCGTGGCCGCACCGCGCGCGGAGCTCGGGGGTGCCGCCCCGAAGCGAGAGGCGGCCGCGTCCCAGC
>JACDAV010000355.1 GCA_013695255.1 Chloroflexota bacterium | reverse complement strand
ACGCAGGCCCGCCCCGGCCGCCACACGCCGGCATCTGGCGCCCGGCCGCCCGCGGGAGCCAGGCACGCCTCGCCGCTGCGCGGCGGCCCTCTGGCATGATCTCGGCCATGCGCCCGGTCATCGTCGCCGCGAACTGGAAGATGCACACCACGCCGGCCGACGCGGCGGAGCTCGCCCGGACGATCGCGCGCCGCACGGCCGAACCGGACGTCATCCGGGTCATCTGCCCCCCGTTCGTCGCACTCTCCGCCGTTCGCGACGCGCTGGCCGAGCTGGACCCGGCGGTGGCGATCGGCGCCCAGAACGTGCACCACGAGCTGCAGGGACCGTTCACGGGCGAGGTCAGCGCGCCGATGCTGATCGGGCTCGCCACGTGGGTCATCGTCGGCCACAGCGAGCGGCGCAGAGACGCCGCGGAGACCGACCTCCTGATCGGTCGCAAGCTTGGCCGGACGCTCGAGGCCGGGTTGCGCCCGATCCTGTGCGTTGGCGAGCAGCAGCACGAGCGCGACGCCGGTCGGGCCGAGGCCGTCGTGGACGCCCAGCTCCGCGGTGCCCTCGACAGGCACGATCCCGGCGACCTCGTCGCGGCGGGCCTGGTCGTGGCGTACGAGCCGGTCTGGGCGATCGGCACCGGTCAGACGGCGCGCGGGGCCGACGCCTCGGCCATGAGCGAGGCCATCCGGCGCACGGCGTCAGCTCTCGGCTGGCCGGACGCCGCGGCGGCCCTGCCGATCCTGTACGGGGGCAGCGTCACGTCAGCCACGATCGGCGAGTTCCTCGCCGAGCCAGCGATCGACGGGGCGCTCGTCGGCGGCGCCTCGCTCAACCCGGACGAGATGGCGGGCATCGTCGCCCGCGCCGCCGTCACCGCCCGCGCCCGCCTCGACCCGATCCCGACCAGGTGATCGGTCCGCCGCCGGACAGGGGCGGCCGCGGCCGCCCGAGGCCGATCGTCCTCGTGGTCATCGACGGCTTCGGCATCGGCCGCGACCCCGCCGCCGATGCGATCGCCGCCGCCCGGATGCCGATCTGGCGGGGCCTCCTGGAGCGGTGGCCGAGCGGGGTCCTCCGCGCCTCGGAAGAAGCCGTGGGGCTGCCCACGGGCCAGATGGGCAACTCGGAGGTGGGGCACCTCAACCTCGGCGCCGGCCGCCCGGTGCTGCAGGATCTCCCGCGGATCGACGCCGCCATCGCGGATGGCTCGTTCGCGACCCGCCCGGCGCTGCTCAGGGCGTGCGAACGCGCCCGCGAGACGGGGCGGCTCCACGTCGTCAGCCTGGTTGGCCCCGGCGGCGTTCATGCCAACGACCGTCACCTGGTCGCGATGGTCGAGCTGGCGGCTGTGAAGGCCGTGCCCGCCGTGCGGATCCATGCCCTCCTCGATGGCCGCGACACCCCGCCCCGTTCGGCGCTCGAGCACCTCCGACAGCTCGAGCCGCGTCTCGCCTCGGCCCACCCGGACGCCCGGATCGCGACCGTCGGCGGGCGCTACTTCGCGATGGACCGGGACCAGCGCTGGGACCGGGTCGAACGGGGCTACGACGCGATCGTCCACGGGGCAGGGGAGCGAGCCGTCACGGCCTCCGCGGCTGTCGAGGCGGCCTACACCCGCGGCGAGAACGACGAATTCGTGCGCCCGACCGTCATCGAGGGTGTCGACGGCATCGTGCGGGACCGCGACCCCGTCGTCCACGGCAACTTCCGGGCCGATCGCGCGCGGCAGCTGACCCACGCGCTGGCCGATCGAGTGTTCGTCGCCTTCGACCGGGATGGACCGGGTGGGCGGCCGGCGCCCCGCGACCTGCTCGTGGTGACGATGACGGCCTACCAGGCCGGGCTGCCGGTCGCCGTCGCGTTTCCGCCCGAGGAGGCGAGGTCGCTGGCGCAGACCTTCTCGGAGGCCGGCTGGCGGCAGTTCCACGTGGCGGAGACCGAGAAGTACGCGCACGTCACGTACTTCTTCAACGGTGGGCGCGAGGCGGCGTGGCCGGCCGAGGATCGGCGCCTCGTTCCGAGCCCCGCGGTGGCGACCTACGACCTCCAGCCGGAGATGAGCGCCTCGGGCGTGACCGACGCGCTGGTCGAGGCGATCGCCTCGGACCACTACGACTTCATCGTGGCCAACTACGCGAATCCGGACATGGTCGGCCACACCGGCGTCTGGGACGCGACGATCCGGGCGGTCGAGACGGTCGACGCGTGTCTCGACCGCGTCCTCGCCGCTGTCGAGGCCCTGGAGGCCAGGGACGCGGCCGGGCCCGGCGCGCTGCTGGCCATCACGGCCGACCACGGCAACGCCGACCGGATGCGCGACGAGTCCGGGGCGCCGGTGACGGCGCACTCGCTCAACGAGGTTCCGATCGTGCTCCACGGCCGCACGGTGGCGGGGCGAGGGATGCGCGACGGCGTGCTCGCCGACGTCGCCCCGACGCTGCTCGAGCTCGCCGGCCTGCCACGCTGGGAGGGGATGACCGGCTTGAGCCTGCTCGAGGGCGAGCGCCCGGCTGACGGCCCGCCAGCCCGCGAGCGGGCCGGGGGAGGCCGTGTGCTACGATCCGCCGCCGAACCCCCTGGAGGATCGCCGGCGTGAACCCGCTCCTGGCCTTTGGCCAGATCATCGTCAGCCTCGCGCTCATCGCGGCCATCCTCCTCCAGGCGCGCGGCACGGGCCTGTCCGGCACGTTCGGCGGGGACTCGGCCGTCTACCGGAGCCGCCGCGGCGTCGAGCGCCGGCTGTGGCAGTTCACGATCCTCCTCCTGGTCCTGTTCGTCGTCTTCTCGCTCGTCTCCTTCGTCTTCGCGCCGAGGGTCGGCTGAAGCTGGATCTGCGGGCGGGGCGCCCGTCTGGGCGAGGTTCGGAGGGGGCGGAGGCGCACGGGCGATGTGCTACCATGGCGCCTCGCCGCCGGCCGGGACCCTCGGGCACCGGCCGACAGGGACCGCGCCGAGGTGGCGGAATTGGCAGACGCGCTAGCTTCAGGAGCTAGTGCCCGCAAGGGCGTATGGGTTCAAGTCCCGTCCTCGGTACCACCACAATCCCCTCGGATCCCCGACCGCGGCGAGCTTCGTGCCCAGGTGGCGGAATTGGTATACGCGTACGTTTGAGGGGCGTATGAGGCAACTCATCCGGGTTCAAGTCCCGGCCTGGGCACCACCCTCCCGACCCCGACGCTGACGGGCGCCCTTCCG
>JACDAV010000231.1 GCA_013695255.1 Chloroflexota bacterium | reverse complement strand
CGCCGTCGCCGTGGGGGCGATGCCGGTGCTCGGCCACGCGCCGGACCCGCTGATCGGCTGGCCGGCCTGGAACCAGGACCAGGTGGTCCGGTATCGATGGATGACGGGCGAGGTCCCGCCGGCCGCGATGCAGACCGCCATCCGGGCCGGTGCGACGGACGCGAACGAGAGCCGCTCCTCGCGGGCGCCCACCTTCGTCTACGACTCGGCCGGGACGAGCACCGTGGAGTACGGCACGAGCGTGTTCTGCGGCGTGAACGGGCTGGCCTGCGCGGACGCTGCAAACGCCCCCCGCTCGTTCCGGGTCGGATTCCGCAACCACGGCTACCGCTTCGACTGGGGGACGCTGCGCTGGTGTCAGCTCCTCGACCCGGTCACGGACGGCTGCTACGACGTCGAGAACATCATGCTCGACGAGCTGGGCCATGTGCTCGGTCTCGGCCATCACGTCAACTTCAGCGGCGACGGCGACTACGGCGACTCGGTCGTCCAGACCGTGAGCCGCGCACGGCCACGCCGGTTCTGGAACGCGCACGACCTCGGCCGCTGCGACAGGGCGACGCTCCAGACCCGCTATGACATGACGTCGTGGTCGGCGCTGTACTCGACCTGCCTGGACCTGGCCGTGGAACTGACGCTCCGGTCCTCGGCGACCTCGATCAGCACCGGGACGTCGGTCACGTTCACGGCGACGCTGCTCGTGGCGGACAATCCGGCGGACGGTCGTCTGACCGCGAACCCGGTCTCCAACCGAGTGGTCCAGCTCCAGCGCCGCCCGCGCGGCGCCACGACGTGGACCTCGATGGGCAGGATGACCGCGGCGGCCACCTCGGGCACGTACACGATGCGCCAGTCACCGACGGCGACGTACGAGTGGCGGGCGGTCTTCTCTGATCCGTCCACGGAGGGCCTGCGCGGTGACAGCTCCCCGGCGGTGACGGTCACCGTGGGCGGATGCTCCGGGTCCGGGTGTCCACAAGCCGCACCCGAACTGGCCGGTGCGGACCAGGTCGAAGGAGGCTGACGATGCGATGGCGCCGGGCCGGTGGTCTGATCCTCCTCCTTGCCTCCCTCGCGGGGTGCCGGGCCGCGTCCGGTTCGCCGCCGCCGACGACGCACGGCCTTGCCACGGCCACGGCGGTGGTGACCTCGGCCGCTCCGTCGGAGGCGGAGACGCCGAGCGCCCCCGCTTCCCCGTCGGCCGTTCCTGCTGAGTCGGCGCCTGCGCCCACCCAGGAGCCGACGGCGGAGCCGCCGCCACAGGCCACCCTGGTGGCCGGCGGCGTCGAGCGGACCGGCGAGGTCGGCTCCTACGTCTGGGGCAGCTTCAGCAGCTCAGCGCCGTGGCTTCCAGCATCGGCGCTGGAGCCGGTCCCGGTGGCACCGGGGGCGGAGGTCTCGGTGGCGATCGCCGGCGATCATCCGGTCGACCAGTGGACCGCGAGCGCGGCCGCGGTGGACGACCCGCAAGCGCAGATGGTGATCCCCGTCGGCGCGGGACGCGGCCGGCCGCGCTTCACGGTGCCGGCCTCGGGACCGATGGTCGTGGCTGTTCACGTCGTGTTCGCGAACGGCGCCGGGGACGCGGTGTATTACTGGCATCTCGACACGCAGTAGCGGCCGGGGCGCGGTGCGGGCGCGGGTGGCAGACTGCCAGCTTGCCCGCCCTGCGCCCTCTGCCGCCCTGCATCCGCCGCTGCGTCCGCCCCATCGCCCTGGCCGGGATGCTGGCGGTGGCCGGCGCGGGGTGCGGTCCCGGCCAGCCGACGACCGCGGCCACCGCCCCGGCATCCGCGGTGCTCGTCGTGCTCGCCGGCGAGCCCGGTTCAGCCTCGCTCGTCGTGCGCGGCGAACGGGTCCCGTCACGGACGCTGTCGCTGCCGGCGCCCGAGACCGCGTGGATCTCGGCGGGTGCCTCGGGCCAACTGGTTGCGACGCTCGAGGGCGGCGAGCTGCGGATCAGCGATCCGATCACCTCCGCCGCGGAACCGGCATGGGCACCGGTGGCGACCCCCGATCCCGGGCAGCTGCCGGATCCGCTCCTGTTCGCCAGCTGGTCGCCCGATGGGCGGCGCCTGGCCGCGATCGCCACGGATTTCGGGGTCGAGAGCCGCCTCACGGTGGTGATCGTCGACCCGGTCGCGGGCACCTCCCGGCTGCTGCCGGTCCCGCGGCGTCCGGTGATCGCCCCGCCGACGTGGCTCGATGCCCAGCGCATCCTCATCCAGACCACGGCCGGGTTGGTCATCGTCGAGGCCGGCACCGGCACCCTGGCCGCCGGACCGCCGGTCGAGATCGGCCCCGGCCTCTCGTTGAGTCCGGCCGCCAATGGCTCGCTCATCGCCATCTCGGCGCCAGAGGGTGGCGCGGTCGAGCTACGCGACCTCCGCGGCTGGCTGGCCGGTGATCGCGCCGAACCCGTGGCGCGGATCGAGGGGCTGGGCGAGGTCGGCGCCGTCGCCCTCGATGCGACCGGCGAGCGACTGGCCGTGGTGTGGCAGCAGCTCGAGGGCCCCGGAACGCTGATCGTCTACCACCGGGCTGACGGCTGGCGCGAGGCTGACCGGCTCACCCTGCCGGGCGAAAGCTCCCGCGCCGCCATCGACTGGCTGCGTGCCGCGCCCGTCGGCACGGGCCTCCGCGGAACCGGCCGATCAGGCGGTCTGGGCGGCCTGGGCGGAGAAGATGGAGACCTGCGCCTCCTCGGGCAGCATGGCACCCATGATCTTCTGCAGGGTCAGGAGATGGACGCACGAGGACCAGCTCTCGAAGTAATGGCAGGTGCAGTGCCACTGACCGGTGTCGAGACTGACGTGGTGGGTGTCGTTGTCGCCCCGGAAGGTGAGCGAGAGCCGATCGATCGTGATCCGGTCCAGCTCGCGGGCGTAACGATTTGCCTTCTCGACCTTGCCGATCAGGGAGCTGTGCATCGCGCTGCTACCTCCGTCGCCCCGTGGGGCGCTGCCGGGGCCGCCGTCCGGTCGATGCACCTCGACCGGTGATGGCGGTCGCGGACCCAAGCCTACACCCGGCGAGGCGCCCGGTCACCCCCGAAACGCGCCGATTCAGCGGCCGGCGCCGTGCAGGAAGACGTCCCGCATCGCCGCGTCGAGCTCGCCAGGACGTCCCTCGAAGCCGATCGTCCAGACGCCCGTCCCGAGAAGGTTGCTGCGCTCGATCCAGCCCCACTTGAAGCGCGCTGCCCGAGCATCGTCGAAGTAGAGCTGGTACCAGCGGGTGGCGCAGCCGTCGCATGGTTCGGCGCGGTACGGGACCCAGGCGACCTGCTCGCGCTTGTCGTACCGGAGGCCGTGGCGGGCGGCCAGGGCGAAGGCCCGTTCGACCGGCACGTCGAAGCCCCCGCCCTCGGTCCGCGCGTTGAGCCGGTCGCCGACCGTCGGCCAGGCATGGCCGTAGTACGGCACGCCGACGATCAGCTCGTGGCGCTCGACCTCCCGCAGGAGGCTCTTGACGGTCTCGACGAGGTCGTAAGCCGGTCCTCCCATCGGCGCCGTCGAGCCGGCGCGGCTGGACCAGATCCCCGCGTAGTGGTAGCCCATCAGGTAGACGGCATCGGCCGCGTCGGGACCGGTCGCGCCGGCCACGTCGTACGACTCGTGGTGCCCGACCACGCAGAACGTCAGCTGCAGACCGGGCCGGACGCGGTCGAGCTCCCGGCGCATCGCCCGCACGAAGTCGGTGAACTCCTTCTTCTGACCGGACGGGATCGGCTCGAAGTCGATGTTGACGCCGTCCGCGCCGCGTCGCTCTACCTCGGCGGCCACCTCCCGGGCAAGGCGGTCGCGCCGCGCCTTGTCGGACAGCAACCGCCGGGACGCGGCGGTCTGCCCGGGGGACCAGGAGAACCGCTCCAGCGAGATCACCACCTTCGAGCCGTGCTCGTGCGCAGTGTCGATCAGCCGCTCCATGCGCTCCGAGTTCCAGGCGTCCCAGCCGGCGTTGCGGGCGATGGTCCCCTCGCGCGTCGCCTCCAGGGAGAAGTAGGCGACGGTCGACACGACGTCCCAGTCCATCGTCTCGATCGCGTACTCGAGCTGGCCGACCGTCACGAAGGCCATCACCTCGTTCGACATGCCCTTGGCCGCGAAGCCGAACTTGGCCGGGTCGTGCCTGACGATCCGCGGAGATGCGGACGGGACGGCGGAGGCCCCGGGCGTCGGCGTCCCAGCCGGACCGCTCGAGGGCGACGCCGACGGTTCGACCGAGGGCGACGGGGGGGCCGACGCCGATGCGCCCGGACCGGTGCCGGCCGTGCTCGATGGCGAGGGTCCCGTGGCTGACGGCTCGGCCGAGGCGGCCGCGGAGCCCGCCGGCGCGGCACTCCCACCCGGACCGGTTGCCGAGCCCTGCGCCGAGCCAGCGGGCGGCACCGTGGGGCCCGCCGACGCGCCCGGCGACACCGGCCCATCCTGCCGGGACGCGGACGGCGACGTGCCCCCGCAGGCCACGACGAGGATCAGCAGCAGGTGGGGCAGAAGGGTGCGGCAGAGTCGACGCATGGGTCTGGCGCGGGCGCAGGGCTGCGACGGGTCGCCGCTACGGCTCGCTCGTGCCCTCCCTTCCGAAGTCGTCCTCGAGGCGCTCCACGTCGTCCAGCTCCGGCGTCGAGATCTCGACCAGCTCGCAGCGCTCGATCGACTCGTACCGATGGATTCGCCCGGTCGCCACCCGGCGGTGCTCGCCGGGCCCGAGCTCCTCCTCCCGCACCGTCCCCTCGTCGTCCTCGAGGAACAGCCGGAGGCGTCCGCTCAGGACGAGGATCGACTCGTCCTTGACCGCGTGACGCTGGAGTGACAGGCGACGGCCCGTCTCGATGACCAGCAGCTTGCCGCAGTACCGCTCCGTCAGCGCCCAGATCAGCTCGTGGCCCCACGGCTTGGGCACCTGTCGCGCGTCAGACCGGCCGCCGGTGGCGCCCCCGCTCGCGCTCACGAGCCGCGCACGAGCCGCTCGCCGGCCGCGAGCATCGCCTCCCGGACGTCCTCCGAGGTCGCCTCCGTGTAGACCCGCACCAGCGGCTCCGTGCCGGAGGTCCGGACGAGGAGCCAGGAGCCGTCGGCGACGAAGAACTTGTAACCGTCGCCGGTGACCAGGGACTCGGTCCGCGCAACGGGCTGACCGGCGAGCTCCGTCGGCGCGGCCTCCTGGAGGTCGACCAGCAACCGCCGCTTGGTCTCGGCGTAGACGGCGCGGTCGACATGGACGTCGATCCGTCGATACCACGACGGCCCGGCCAGCTCGTGGAACTGCTCGAGCGCGCGCGAGACCGGCCACCGGCCCGCCGCCCGCTCCCGCAGGAAGAGGTCGAGCAGCAGCAGGTCGGCGTAGATGCCGTCGCGCTCGGGCAGATGCATGCCGAAGCCGAACCCGCCGGACTCCTCGGCGCCCATCATCGCGCCCGTCTCGATCATCCTGGGCCCGATGAACTTGAAGCCGACCGCCGTCTCGTGGACGGCGATCCCGAACCGCGCCCCCAGCCGCGCGGCCATCGACGTGTTGTTGACGCTGATCACGACGGGATCGCGCCAGCCCCGGTGCTCGGCCAGGTAGTACATCAGCAGACCGGTCACCTGGAGCTGATGAATGAACTCGCCCCGCTCGTCCGCCGCGCCGGCGCGGTCGGCGTCGCCGTCAAGCAACAGCCCCATGTCGTAGCCACCGCCGGCCAGCATCCCGAGCGCCTCGTCGACGTGCGGCCGGATCGGCTCCGGGTTGACGCCGCCGAAGAACGGGTTGCGCTCCTGGTGGATCTCGGTGACCCGGATCCGGCCGCCGGACAGCAGCCGCGAGATCCAGCCGGCACCGGCGCCGTACATCGGCTCGACGAGCACGTGGACGTCCGCCGCCTTCAGGGCATCGAGGTCGACCGTGCGGCGCAGGAACCGCTCGTAGCCGGGAAACGGGTCGAAGCGCTCGACCAGCCCGGCCGCCTCACCGTCGGCGAACGGCCGGCGCTCGATCGGGCCGCCGCCATTGCGCTCGATCTGCGCCTCGAGCACGGCGAGGATCTCCGGGCCGGCCGCCGAGCCGCTCGGCGCCTTGACCTTGAACCCGTTGTCGGTCCACGGGTTGTGGCTGGCGGTGATGACGATGCCGGCCGCGGCGCCCCGCTCGACCACCTCGTACGAGCTCATCTGGGTCGGCACCGCCCCCGCGGCGAAGGCGACCGGAATGTCGTGCGCCAGCAGGACCTCGGACGCGGCCATCGCGAAGTGCTCGGACGCGAACCGCCGGTCGTAGGCGACGACGACACCCCTGGCCTGCTCGCCCCGGTCGACCACGTAGCGGGCGACACCGTCCGCGCAGCGACGGACGTTCTCGAACGTGTAGTCGTCCGCCACGCGCGCCCGCCAACCGTCCGTGCCGAACACGATCCGGGTGGGAGCGGCTCCCTCGAAGACCTGGGTCACGGGCGACTCCCCTGGCGCTCGACGCGTTCCAGCAGGGCCCGGATCTCGGGACCCAGCCGGCGGGCGCCCGCGAGGTGAGCCCACACGGCGTCGGCCACGATCCTACCCTCCCCGACCTCCTCGGCGACCAGCCGGCCGTCACGGAAGCGGACCAGGAGGTCCTCCCCGCCGGTGATGAGCTCCGTGCCCGCCTCGACGACACGGCCGACGACGGCCGCGTCGCCAGGGCCCCCGGCGCCGTCGAGTGCGCCCAGGAGCGCGGTCCAGCTGCCGAGGTCGCTCCAGCCCACGTCCATCGAGCCCATCAGGACGAGCCCGTCCCGGGTAGCCGACTCCATCACGGCGACGTCGATCGAGCGCGGTTCGATCCGCTCATAGGCGGCCGCCAGCCCGCGTCCCGCGGCCAGCGCACCCCCGATCGGCGCAAGCAGCCCCGTATACCGGTCGAGGACGGCCCGGATGGCGGCCCGGGTCCACAGGAACATGCCGGCGTTCCAGGCAACTCCCCGCGCGCCCAGCAGCTCGGCGGCGCGCTCCGCCGTCGGCTTCTCCTCGAAGGCGCGCAGCGGGTAGGCGGTCAGGCCGGTAGTCCGGACGCGATCGACCTCCGGGATCAGGTAGCCGTACTCGGTCGCCGGCCGGTCGACGCGGACCCCCAGCGTGACGAGGGGCTGCTCGACGCCCAGGGCGCCGTGGGCGAGCTCTCGCTCGGCGTCGCGCAGGACGCCGCGGAACGCGTCCTCGTCGCGGATCCAGTGGTCGGCCGGCAGGACGACCATCACCTCGTCCTCGGGCCGATCGATCGCCGCGCTGGCCAGGGCAATGGCCGCCGCCGTGTTCCGGGCGGACGGCTCGACGAGCAGCCGGACCCGCGGCTCCTGCTCCTCGGCCAGCTGGGCGTGCCGGCGGTCCGCCACGCAGAACACGTCGTCCGGCCCCACCAGGGGCGCAACCCGGCGCACGGTCCGCTGGAAGAGCGTCTCGTCGCCGAGCAGCGGCAGGAAGGGCTTCGGCCGGTCCGGCCGGCTCAACGGCCGAAGGCGCGTGCCGCCGCCACCGGCGAGGATCACGATGTACACGGGGCGGCTTACTGGACCCGCGGGTCGCAGGCACGGTCCGCACCGTCCGGGCTGCGCGGGCAGAACAGCGGGACGCCGATGCGCTCGCCGCCCTCGAGCACGAAGACGACGACGGCCGGGACCAGCAGGGAGTCCGGGACCGGCTCCTGCCCGGCGGGACGGTCGCCCTCCTCGTGGAGCGTTCGACCGGTGACCCGAGCGTGGCCCGGGCGGACCGTGTCCAGCTCGCTGGCGGCGCGCAGCGTCAGCAGCGAGCACCGGATCTCGGACAGCTCGAGCTCTGCGCAGGACCGCTCGGCGCCGGCGCTGACGCGCGGATCGGTCATGTCGACGGGCTGGCCGGAGCAGCCGGCAAGCACGACCGCCAGCAGGGCCGTCGCCCCCACGGGCAGCCTGCGCGCCACGGGTCAGACCCCGGCGGCGACCGGCTCCGGCTCGGGCAGCCCGGCCTCGGCCCGCAGTAGCTCCGCCTTGTCCGTGCGCTCCCACGGCAGGTCCAGGTCCTCGCGCCCGAAGTGGCCGTAGGCGGCGGTCTGCCGGTAGATCGGCTGGCGCAGATCGAGGGCCGCGATGATCGACGCGGGGCGCAGGTCGAAATGCCGCTCGATGAGCGCCTGGAGCTGCTCGTCCGGGATGACGCCCGTGCCGAACGACTCGACCGAGAAGGAGATCGGTCGGGCGATCCCGATGCCGTACGCGACCTCAACCTCGAACCGGTCCGCGAGCCCGGCGGCCACGACGTTCTTGGCCACCCAGCGGGCGGCGTAGGCGCCGGACCGGTCGACCTTCGTGGGGTCCTTGCCGGAGAAGGCGCCGCCGCCGTGGCGGGCCATGCCGCCGTAGCTGTCGACGATGATCTTGCGGCCGGTGAGCCCGGCATCGCCCATCGGTCCGCCGGTCACGAAGCGGCCGGTCGGGTTGACGTGCATGATCGGGTCGTCCGGACGCAGCTCGCGGGGGATGGTCGGCAGGATCACCGAATCGACGATGTCGCTGCGGAGGCGCTCGGTGCGCACGTCCGGGTCATGCTGGGCTGAGACGACGACGGTCCGCACCCGCTTGGGCACGCCGCGCGCGTACTCGACGGTGACCTGCGTCTTTCCGTCCGGGCGCAGGTAGGGCAGCTGACCGGACTTGCGGACCTCGGCCAGGCGCCGGGCCATCCGGTGCGCGAGGGCGATCGGCAGCGGCATCAGCTCCGGCGTCTCCCGGCAGGCGAAGCCGAACATCATGCCCTGGTCGCCGGCGCCCAGCTCCTCGGACGGCGCCTTGTCCTCGCGGATCTCCAGGGCCGCGTCGACACCCATCGCGATGTCCTGCGACTGCTCCTTGACCGACACCAGCGTGCCGCAGGTCAGGTAGTCGAAGCCGTACTCTGCCTTCGTGTACCCGATGTCGCGGACGGTGTCCCGGACGATCGCCTGGAAGTCGACGTAGGCCGTCGTCGTGATCTCGCCGAGGACCATCACGAGCCCGGTCGTCGTCGCCGTCTCGCACGCCACCCGCGCCTCCGGGTCCTCCCGGAGGATCGCGTCCAGGATGGCGTCCGAGACCTGGTCGCACAGCTTGTCCGGATGGCCCTCGGTGACCGACTCGGACGTGAAGAGGTACTGGGCGGCGTCGACGATGCTGGTCATGCGGCTCCTCGGCGGGTCTTCGCGGAGGGTACCACCGGCCCCCGGCAGGGCGGCACGCTACCGTTCGCGGCATGACCGCCATGGACGCCGGGCACGCCGCCGCGCTCGACGCCGCCGATCCCCTCGCCTCCTTCCGCGACAGGTTCGTGGTCCACGAGCCGGAGCTCGTCTACCTCGACGGCAACTCACTGGGCCGGCTGCCCCGCGCCACCGCAGCACGGCTCCGGACCGTCGTCGACGAGGAGTGGGGCGGCGAGCTCATCCGCGGCTGGGACCACTGGCTGGACGAGCCGCTGCGGGTCGGCGACCGGCTGGCGCCGCTGATCGGAGCGAGACCCGGTGAGGTGGCCGTCTCGGACTCGACGACGGTCAACTTCTACAAGGTGGCGTGGGCCGCGCTCGAGGCCCGGCCCGGGCGGCGAGCGCTGGTGACGGACCGCGACAACTTCCCCACCAACCGGTACGTGCTGGAGGGATTGGCGAGCCAGCGCGGGCTCGAGATCCGGTGGCTGGAAGGTGACCCGATCGAAGGGCCCAAGGCGGCCGATCTCGGGCCGCTCGTGGACGAGGACGTCGCCCTGGTCACGTTCTCGCTCGTCAACTACCGCTCCGCGGCGCTGGCCGACCTCGCTTCCATCACGGCGACCGCGCACGCGGCCGGCGCGCTCGTCGTGTGGGACCTGTCCCACGCCGCCGGCGCCGTGCTCGTCGACCTCGAGGGCGGCGAGGCGGATCTGGCAGTCGGCTGCACCTACAAGTACCTGAATGCCGGGCCGGGAGCGCCGGCCCTCCTGTACGTCCGACGCGCGCTCCAGGGCGAGCTGCGCAACCCGATCCAGGGCTGGTTCGCGCAGCGCGAGCAGTTCTCGATGGGCCAGGGTTTCGATCCCGTCGAGGGGATCGGCGCCTGGCTGGCCGGCACGCCGGGCATCGTGTCGCTCGCCGGGGTCGACGAGGGGGTGGCTCTCGTCGCCGAAGCCGGCATGGCTGGCATCCGGGCGAAGTCCGTGGCGCTGACCGAGTACGCCGTGGCCCTCCATGACGCCTGGCTCGCGCCACTCGGCTTCAGCCTCGGCACGCCGCGGGACCCGGCGCGCCGGGGGTCGCACGTCGCGGTCCGCCACCCCGATGCCCGCCGTCTGTGCGCGCTGCTCATCGGACGGGGCGTCGTCCCGGACTTCCGGGCGCCGGACTCGATCCGGCTGGGCCTCTCGCCGCTGACCACGTCGTTCACCGAGGTGCGCACCGGCCTGGCTGCCCTGCGCGAGCTGGCCGCCGACTGATCGCCCGCCGGTCCGCCGCCTGGCCAGGCGTTGCTACCCCTCCATCCGCACGTCCTCGAGCTCGAGGTCGCGCTCGACCCGGCGGAAGACCCGCTCGATCGCGGCGACCGATGCGTGACCCGTGTCCCCGGCGACGACCGCGGCGAATGGTGTCACGCCGGAGCGCCCGACCCCCGCCCGCCGCGCCATCCGTCGAGACCCGCGACGGGGATCGGCTGGACTGGATCCGCCGGTGCGAAACCGAAGACCTGGGCGAGGAACGAGAGCTCAGCCTCGAACGCCCGGATCAGGCTGTCCGCCTTGCGGAAGCCGTGGTCCTCGCCGTCGAACAGCAGGTACGCGTGCGGGATCTGTCGCTCCCTCAGGGCGTCGACGATCCGTTCCGCCTCCGCCGGAGGCACGACGCGATCCTCGCTGCCCTGCAGGATCAGGACGGGGCACCGGATCTGGTCGGCGTACCCGTTGGGCGATCGCTCCCGGTAGATCTCCTCCGCCGCGGGCAGCGGGCCGAGCAGCCGGTCGAGATAGCGCGACTCGAACTTGTGCGTCTCGCGCGCGAACGCGAGCAGGTCGCCGATCCCGTAGTAGCTGATCCCGGCCCCGAACACGTCGCGGAACGCCAGGGCGCACAGCGTCGTGTAGCCGGACGCGCTGCCGCCGCGGATGGCCAGCCGGTCGTCGTCCGCGTCGCCTCGCTCCGCCAGGAACCGCGCGCCGGCGACGCAGTCGTCCACGTCGACGACGCCCCACTCGCCCTCCAGCCGCCGGCGGTAGTCGCGGCCGTAGCCGGTCGACCCGCCGTAGTCGACGTCGAGAACCGCCAGGCCGCGGCTCGTGAACAGCTGGACCGCGATGGCGAGACCGCCGAACGCCTGGGCCGTCGGGCCGCCGTGGCTGGTCACGATGAGCGGCGGGCGCTGGCCGTCGGGCCCCCGGAAGCCGGGATTGGTCGGCCGGTAGAACAGCCCCCAGGCGGTGCGATCGCCGGTCGTCGGGAACTCGATCGTCTCTGGCGGGCTGATCTGCCGCGGGTCGAAGGTCGCGCTCGAGGAGGCGCGCACGATCTCCGGGGCGCCGTGGTGGAGGTCGAGGAGCACGACGGAGCTGAAGGCAGCCGGCCCGGCACCCAGGAGCACCGCGCGGTCACCCTCGATGTCGATCGAGGTCAGCTCGGTGAACGGCAGGTCGACGGGTTCCGGCGAACTGCCCGGCTCGATGCGGTGGAGCCGATCCTGTCCCCGGCTGCGCCCGATGGCCAGGACGGTGCCATCCGCGGCGAAGGCGTAGTTGCGGTAGCCGAACTGCCAGTCCGGATAGGCGAACTCGGCCTCGACATCGGTCACCGCCTCGACCTGGCCGTCGACCCAGCGGTGCAGGTTCATCCAGCCGGTCGGCTCGGCCACGAAGTGGAGCACCCCGTCCGGGGACCAGCGCGGCTGCGAGACCCAGTCAGACGGCGACCCCGCCACCCGCTCGAGCGAGCCGAGCAGCCCGCCCTCGACGACCGGCGCGACGAAGAGCTCCGTGCCGTCCCAGGGCATGTTCGGGTGGTCCCAGGCGAGGAAGGCGAGGTGCGACCCATCCGGCGAGAGACGGGGCGCGCCGTAGAACGATCGGCCGGCTGCAAGGACGTCCACCCGCCCCGACCCGTCGAGCCCGATGGTCACCAGCGCGTTGACCGCCTCTCCGCCAGCGGTGTGGTCCTCGCGCACGGCGACCAGGCGGTTCCGTGGCTGGTCGTGGACGAGATCGGCAAACCGCCAGGCCAGATCCGGGGTCAGCGGCTCGCTCGAGCGGTCCGCCGCCACCCGGTGGAGGCGCCCGGTGGCGAAATCGGACACGACGACCAGATCGCCGTCGACCAGCGCGGGAGCGCCGCCGTACTCGTGGACGCGGCTCCGGACGTTCATCCCCTCCGGGCTGATGTCCCGGGCGCCCTGGGCGCCGCTCCACCGCACCAGCGTCTGGCGGCCGCCGTCATCTGGCCGCGACTCGATCCAGACGAGCGCGTCGGGGCCGTCGAAGCGGACCTCCGCAAGCGACACCCGGCCGGTGACCAGCAGGTCGATCCCGAACGGGGAGACCCAGCTCCCGTACGGCGCGACGGTCGGCGCGGGCACGCCTAGGTCCCGTGCTGCCAGGACCCGATGTACTCCACCTGCTCCGGGGTCATCGCGTCGAGGGTGATGCCCATGGCCGCGAGCTTGAGGCGCGCGACCTCCGCGTCGATCGCCTCGGGCACGACGTAGACCCGGTCCTCGAGCTCGGCGTGGTGCCTGGCCACGTATTCTGCGGACAGGGCCTGGTTGGCGAAGCTCATGTCCATCACGGCCGCCGGGTGGCCCTCCGCGGCGCCCAGGTTGACGAGCCGGCCCTCGGCGATGAGGTGGACGCGCTTGCCGCCGAGGTCGAATTCCTGCACGTTCTCGCGGACCTCGCGGACGTGGCCCTCGGCCATCTCGCGCAGCGCCTGGAGGTCCAGCTCCGCGTCGAAGTGGCCGCTGTTGGCCATCACGGCGCCGTCCTTCATCGCCCCGAAGTGCTCGCGCCGGAAGACGTTGATGTTCCCGGTCGCGGTGATGAACAGGTCGCCCCACGGGGCGGCCTCGCCGGCGGTCATGACGGCATAGCCGTCCATCAGCGCCTCGAGGGCGCGCACCGGATCGACCTCGATCACCGCCACGTGCGCGCCGTGCCCGTGCATCCGTGACGCGATCCCCTTGCCCACCCAGCCGTAGCCGGCGATGACGACGTTGCGGCCGGCGATCAGCAGGTTGGTCGCGCGCAGGATGCCGTCGAGGGTCGACTGCCCAGTCCCGTAGCGGTTGTCGAAGAGGTGCTTGGTGAGCGCCTCATTGACCGCCACGACCGGGAAGCGGAGCGCCCCGTCGGCCGCCATCGCCTTGAGCCGGATGACGCCGGTGGTGGTCTCCTCCGTCCCGGCCAGCACCTCGGCCACCTGGTCCGGTCGCTCGCTGTGGAGCAGCGACACGAGGTCGCACCCGTCGTCCATCGTCAGCTGCGGCCGGACGTCCGCGACGGCGTTGAGGTGGGCGTAGTACGTGTCGCGGTCCTCGCCGCGCCTGGCGAACACGCCGATCCCGTACTCGGCCACGAGGGCGGCCGCGACGTCGTCCTTGGTCGAGAGCGGGTTGGACGCCGCGAGGACCACGTCCGCGCCGCCGGCCTTGAGCGTGCGCATCAGGTTGGCGGTCTCGGTGGTGACATGGAGACAGGCGCCGATCCGGAGGCCTTCGAGCGGCCGCTCCCGCTCGAACCGCTCCCGGATGAGGCGGAGGACCGGCATCTCCCGCTCCGCCCACTCGATCCGCCGGACGCCCTCGGGCGCGAGACCCAGGTCGGTGACGTCGTGGGCCGGGAGGCTGCCTGCGGGGGATTGCGTCGTGGTCGTCATCGAGTTGCGTTCTCCTTGCGAGTGGCGAAGAGCCGGCGGATGGACGTGACGAAGCCGGACCAGGGCGCCCCGATCCGGTGGACCAGCCGCTCCTCGAAGCGAACGTGCTCGGCGTAGCCGAGCCGGCGATAGGCCTGGATCGCGGGTGGGTTGTCCGACCGGACGTTGAGCACGACCTGGTCGCAGTGCCGGAGAAGCTCGGCGGTCACCGCGCCGGCCGCCGCCGTCGCGTAGCCGCGGCCGCGGTGCTCGACGTGGGTCAGAACGTTGCCCACGACCGCGAGCCGCGCCTGGGCGGAGATCACGTGGGTGCCCGCGGCGGCGATCAGCTTTCCGCCGGCGCGGACGCCGAAGTACACGCCGTCCCCCACCGCCGACGGGGCAAGCCAGGTGGCGAAGCCCAGCTGGTAGAGCCGGTTGAGATCGCCGATGTCGCCTTCCCCCAGGCGCTCGACGTCGGCGGGAAACGGGCGGAACGTCGAGCGATCGACCCACATCCGCACCATGGGCGGGGCGGGCTCGACGCGGTAGAGCGCCTGGACCGCCGGGAGAGCCTCCGACCGGGCGGCCATGTACGCGACCCGCGGCCCCAGCTCGTCCCGCAGGATCGCCTCGAGCCCGTCGTTCCGGCCCATCAGGAAGAGCGGCTGGGGCGTCATGCCGGAGTACTCGAGTCCGACGGCGATCAGATCGTCGTCATCGTGGGCCACCGCCCAGCGCGTTCGCGGGAACTCCCGCTCCTGCAGGTCGCAGATCGCGTAGGCCGCGAACAGGCGGTCGCGCTCGAGGAAGCCGCGGAGCAGCGCCCGGTCCGTCGTCGTGGTCGTCACGAGGCTGCGGTCCCGGCGGGTGATCGCCATCGTCGCCATCAGGCGCGCGCCCCGTGCGCCTGGCCCGGGCGCAGCTCTGTTCCCTGGTCGCCGGCCGGGGCCCGGCGGAACGGCGACGGCTCCGCGGCGCGACGCGCCCGCCGACGCTCGAATGCGCTCTCGAGGGCCGATCCGAACGGGGCGCGAAGCGCTCCCTCCTCGGTGACGATCGCGCTGATCAGCGCCGCCGGCGTCACGTCGAAGGCCGGGTTACGGGCTGCCGTATCCGGCGGCGCGATCGGGCGGCCCTGGACGAACAGCACCTCATCAGCGGGCCGCTCCTCGATCGGGATGGCGGCGCCGTCTGCCATGGCCGGATCGACGCTGCTGAGGGGGGCCACGACGTAGAACGGCACGGCGTGTCGGGCGGCCAGCACGGCCAGCGTGTACGTGCCGACCTTGTTCGCGGTGTCGCCGTTGGCCGCGATCCGGTCCGCGCCGACGAGCACCGCGTCGACCTCGCCGCGGCTCATGAGGAAGCCGGCCGCGACGTCGGCGACGAGCGTGTGCGGCACGCCGGCTTGCTTGAGCTCCCAGGCGGTCAGCCGCGCACCCTGGAGGTAGGGGCGCGTCTCGTCGACCCAGACGTGGAGCGGCCAGCCGGCATTGTGGGCGGCCTGGACGACCCCCAGCGCGGTCCCGAACTGCCCGCACGCCAGCGGCCCGGTGTTGCAGTGGGTGAGCAGCTGCATCGGCCGGCTCTCGGGCCGCTCGAGCTCCACGAGCCCGAAGTCCGCGAGGCGCCCGTGATCGACGGTCGCCTCCCAGACGATCGCGTCCGCCTCTTCCCGCAGGACCTGGGCGATGGCGAGGCCGTCCGCCTCCGCGCCGCCGATCGCGGCGTACCGTGCCATCAGCCGGTCCACCGCCCAGCGGAGGTTGACCGCCGTGGGTCGGGCGGCGATCAGCGCCGCCGCGGAGCCCCGCAGCGTCGCCCGCCGCGCGTACGGGTCGAGCTGCCGGGCCTGGTGCGCGGTCAGCGCAAGCCCGACGGCCGCGACCTGACCGATCGCGGGAGCGCCACGGATAACCATGTCGCGGATCGCCGCCGAGGCATCGCGGGCGGAGCGAACCTCCACCTCGACCAGCTCGCCCGGCAGCCGGCGCTGATCGATCACCAGGAGCACGTCGTCCGCCTCGCCGTAGCGGAACGGCGTCCGGAAGCCGGCCGGCGCGTGCCCGCCGTCCGGACCCTCGGCCCCGGGCGCCGTTGGAGCAACCATCAGCTCCGCGTCCGCGCGTGCCGCCGCCGAACCGGCCAGCGTCGCCGCCCCACTCGCGGGGTGGAGGATCGCCTGCGCGGCCAGCGTCGACGTCTCGCGCAGCGCCTGCGCCGCACCGACGACCGTCGCCGCGGTGTTGACCATGTCGCCCGCGAATCGCCGGAAGAACTGGCGACGCGCGACGTCCACGTCGGCGCCGACCGCTGCGGCGGGCGACGCCGGTCGGTCGATCGCTGCGTCGCCGGGCTCGGTCGGTGGGACGATCGGAAGGTCGGGCAACGATGGCCTCTGGGGCTCGGGCGGGCGCTGCGTCAGTACTGCACGACGCTGGTGACCCGCCGACCTTCGAGGCGCTCGCGGCCCTTCAGGAAGTCGAGCTCCACCAGGAAGGCGAGGCCCACGACCTCGCCCTTCAGGCGCTCGACGAGCTCGATCGTGCCGCGCACCGTGCCGCCCGTGGCCAGCAGATCGTCCACGATCAGCACTCGATTGCCGGCCTGGACCGCGTCGCGGTGGATCTCGAGCGTGTTCGAGCCGTACTCCAGGGCGTACTCGACGGTCAGCGTCTCGGCCGGCAGCTTGCCCAGCTTGCGCACGGGGACCATCCCGGCGTCGAGCTGGTAGGCCATCGGGGCGCTGAAGATGAAGCCTCGCGATTCCATGCCCACCACGAGGTCCACGCGCTCGTCCCGATAGGGCTCGAGCATGAGGTCGATCGCCTCCTTGTAGGCGGCCGGCTCCTTCAGGAGCGTCGTGATGTCGTAGAAGAGGATGCCGGGCTTCGGGAAGTCCGGGATCTCGCGAATCTTCGCGCGAAGGTCCTCGGCGGACATCTGGGTGAAGAGCCCTCCAGGTTCATGGACGCGGCCAGGAGTCGAAGCCCGGCCAGTCTACCGCAGGGCGCGGAGCCATCCGCGGGCATCAGGCGGTCACCGGCGCGCTGACGGCTGGCCGGGCGACGCCCCGGCCTCGGGGTCCGGGCAGACGGCGCGCGGAGAGCGCCCCCGCGAGGGCCACCATCGCGGCCAGGCCGAAGGCCCCCGCCAGGCCGACCCAGCCGTCCGCCGTGGACCGGTTGGCGAGCGCGATGATCGCCCCGCCCACGCCGGTCCCCAGTGCCGCGCCGAGCGTGTCGGACAGCTGGAGGGCGGACGTCGCGGTTCCTTCGCCGCCCGGCGGCGCCTCGGCCAGCGTCACGAGCGAGAGCGGCGAGTACGAAAGGCCCATTCCCAGGCCCGCCACGCCCCAGGCGACGACGCCGACGACGATGGGCACCTGGGGCGACAGCACGGCGGCGAAGCCGCACACACCGAGCAGGACGGTCACGAAGCCCGTGGTCACGAACCGACGAGCGCCGACCCGGGTGAACCGGCGGGCCTGGATCCAGGCGCCGGCCGTCCAGGCCAGCGTCGCCGCGGTGAGCGCGATGCCGGAGGTTGCGGCGTCGAGACCCCGCCACTCCTGCAGCGCCCGCGGCACGTAGGCGTCCGCGCAGAAGAAGGCGAAGGTCAGCAGCCCGCGCAGAAGCACGGCTGCTGGCAGCCCCGCTCGCACCCGGAGCGTTCCCGGCGGTGTCAGGCGCGCGAACGCCGGCAGCCCGATGGTCAGCCCGACCACCGCCAGCAGGCCGCCGGGGACGGGCCTGCCGTCCGTCAGGCCGCCCACGACGAGCGCGGCCCCGGCCGTCACGACGAGCGCCCAGGGCAGCCTCGTGCGCAGTCCCGGGCGAGGCGCCGCATCCGGCTCCGGTGGGGCGGGGCGCGAGCGCGAGATCGCTGGCAGCGTCATGGCGCCGGCCACCGCGATCAACGGCAGCAGCCCGAGGAAGACCGGCCGCCAGCCGGCGGTCTCGGCAACCACGCCGCTCACCGCCGGGCCGATGACCCCCGGCAGCACCCAGGCGGTGGACAAGGTGGCGAACATCCGGGCGCGCAGCTCCTCCGGCAGCGCCCGGCCGATCGCCACGTAGGCGACCGGAAGGATCGCCCCGCCGCCCAGCCCCTGCAGGACCCGTCCGCCGACCAGGACCTCCATGGTCGGGGCCAGGCCGGCGACCACGAGGCCGATCGAGACGAGGACCAGGCCGCCGACGAATGGCCGGACCAGGCCGATCCGGTCGACCAGCCCGCCGACCACCACGATCCCGACCAGGCTGCCGAGCATCGAGGCCGTGAAGACCCAGCCATAGAGGTCGTCGTTCCGGAGCTCCTCCGCGACCACCGGCATGATCGTTGCCACCGCCAGCGCCTGGAAGGCGATGAGCGTGACCGTGAGGACCAGGCCGAGGGTGAGGGCGCGATGCTGCGGCGACCAGAGACCGGGCTGGCGGGACGGGCTGGGATCCGCGGGGTCCGGGGGCACGGGGGCAGACGATAGCCGGTCGCTCCCGGCCACGCCGGTACCTTGCGAGTGCGGGTCCCGGGCGGTGCCGCCGGGCCGGGCGCTAGATCCGGATCACCCGCTGCAGGTTCACCACGAAGATCGTCGCGCCGCCATAGCTGACGACCCGCGGGGACGCGTCGCGCAGGCGGTCCAGCATGACCAGCGGCACCTCGACCTGGCGGCCGCTGCATTCACGCTGGAAGATCTCGACGATCGCGCCCTCGTCCTGCTCATCGGCACCGATGAGCAGCGTCGTGTTGGCCGTGCCGAGGAAGCCGCCGAACGACGGGATGCGCGTGGAGCCGTGCCGGGCGCGGCGCAGTGCGTCGACGACGCGATCGGCATCCTTGTCGTGGACGATGGCGACGAGCAACAGGCTCACGCGTGCCGGACCTCCACTGGGGGCGTCAGCCTAGCAGCCGCGGCACCACCGAAAGCGGCCGGACTCGCGCCGGTCGAGCCCGTCAGCCGCAGGCGACCGGGCGCGGGACGGGATGGGCGACGGCATGCGACGCCGTGCCGCTCGAGACGAGGCTCGCGCCCACCTGCAGCTTCGGGACCGTGCCCTTCGGTCCCTCGGACGTCTGCAGCCACAGTGATTCCGAGCCGCGCGCAAAGATGGCGCGGAGGTCCAGAGCGTGGCGGCGTACCTCGTTGATGCGGTACACGAACTTCCGGTTGTCGCCCGTGTAGACCTCGACCGTCATCCCGATCATCCCCGCCCCGTTGTTGACCTGCGACCTGGTGAGCAACGGCAGGAACATGCCCGTGCGGGCGTGCGCGTAGAGGTAGGTGGGACCGCCCTGACCGGGCTGCTTGAGGTCCCTGAGGTACATGGCGACGTTGCAGGCGGGATAGCTGCCGGGCTGGCGCATCACGGGCAGATCGATGCCGAGGGCCGGGACGCGGACGCGGGTGGCCACCCGATGCGTCGGCCCGGCGGCCGCCGGGCCGGTCGCGGGAGCTTTCCCGGCCGCCGGGCCGGTCGCGGGAGCTTTCCCGGCCGCCGGGC
>JACDAV010000327.1 GCA_013695255.1 Chloroflexota bacterium | reverse complement strand
AGCCCAGCTCGCGGATCCGCGGCAGCTCGGCGCCGGTTTCGGCCAACAGGTCGACGCCGGTGACGCCGAGGTCCGCGACGCCGTCACCGACGAACTCGATGACGTCGTTGGTGCGGACGAAGAGGATATCCAGGTCGAGGTTCTGGACGCGCGCAACGAGCGCGCGGTCGTGCTCCTCGAAGACCAGCCCCGCGTCCCGCAGGAGCTTGACCGTCGGCTCGACGAGGCGGCCCTTGTTCGGCACCGCCAGTCGGAGTCGGGCGTTCATCGCTCGACGCCAGCGGGGTAGGGGAGCTCGCCGGCCGCTCGCAGGCGATCCAACATCCGCCGGTAGCCGCCCTCGCCGTGATGAAGCCATGAGGCAATCCGCGTGATGGTCGCCGTGCTCGCCCCGGTCCGACGGCTGATGTCCCCGTAGTGGAGGCCGGCCTCGAGGAGGCGGACCACTGCCCAGCGCTGCGACATGTCGCGGAGCTCACCGAGCGTGCACAGGTCGCGCAGGAACGCCGCGGCGTCGTCGCGGTGCTCCAGCCGGAGGAATGCGTCGAGAAGCTGGTTCACGTGCTCCGTTCGCCACGTCTCGTCGGTCATCTCGGTCCGCCCGGTCCTTCCATGCCACTCGCTTCGATCATGGTAATGTATTAGCGTGCTACAACGCTACCACGATGCCACTGGCACGGCAAGTTTCGATCTGCTGCCGGCCATTGACCTGCGGGACGGCCGGGTCGTTCGACTCGTCCAGGGCGATTTCGACCGCGAAACGTCGTACGGCGACGACCCCGTGGCCACGGCGCGAGCGTTCGTGGACGACGGCGCCATGTGGCTGCACGTCGTGGATCTCGACGGTGCTCGGGCGGGGAAGCCGGCACAGCTCTCGGTCATCGGCGCGATCGTGAGGGCCACCGCCGGACGGGCTCGATGCGAAGCGGCCGGCGGCCTCCGCTCGCCGGGGTCGGTGGACGCCGCGCTGACCGCGGGCGTCGCGCGCGTGGTCGTCGGGACGGCCGCCCTCCGCAGCACGGCGTTCGCAACCCAGCTGGTCCAACGCCTTGGTCCGGACCGCGTCGCGATCGCGATCGACGTCCGCGACGGCTATGCCCTCGGCGACGCCTGGGGAGCGGATGCGATCGCTGTTCCGGTGGAGACGGCCATCGAGCGCCTCGCCGACGCGGGCGCGCGCATCTTCGAGGTCACGGCCGTCGACCGTGACGGCTTGTTGGGTGGCCCGGACCTGGCGCTGCTCGGACGCGTCGTCGCCCTCCGGCGTGGCGCGGTGATCGCGTCGGCTGGCATCGGGTCGCTCGAGGACCTGCTCGCTGTCCGGGACCTGGGCTGCTCCGGAGCGATCGTCGGCCGCGCCCTCCTCGAGGGCCGGTTCAGCGTGGCCGACGCGCTGTCGGCGGTGGCGCGCTGACCAGGCGGTCGCCCCTGCAGCCATTGCATCATCTACGCGTCCCACGCGTGGTAGAACGTCGACTCGAGCAGCGCCAAGGCGGTTGGCGGTCGAGTTAGCCTCTCCCGGCTCACACCTCGTCTCCAAGCCTTCGTTTCCAACCGCAGGCCGTCGTTATGACGCACCCCGCGCGTAGGTGACGCAAACTGCGGCGACCGTGGACGGGACCGAGTCGGGCACCAAACCGCGCGGGCTCCTGCGGCACGAGCCACACGCCCACCGCACCGCTGACCGGCACGGGCGGCAGGGGCGCGATGTCAGCCGCTCGGGACGTCCGGCGAGCCCTTCAGTGCCCCGCCGGCTCGCCTTCCTTGCGGTGCTCCGCGATCACCCTCTCGGCGAGGTGGGCGGGCACCTCCTCGTAGTGGTCCTGGGCCGCGGAGAACGTCCCGCGCCCGCCGGTCAGCGATCGCAGGTCGATGGCGTACGTGAAGAGCTCCGCCTGCGGGACGTGCGCCGTGATGACCTGGGTCCCGTCGCGACTGTCCATCCCGAGCACCCGGCCGCGCCGGCCGATGAGGTCGCGGTTGACCTCGCCCAGGGAGGCATCGGGGACCCGGATCTCGACCGACATGATCGGCTCGAGGAGAGCTGGCTTCGCCTGCTGGACGCCGTCCTTCAGCGCCATGGAGGCGGCGATCTTGAACGACAGCTCGTTCGAGTCGACGTTGTGAAAGGAGCCGTCGTACAGCGTCGCCTTGAAGTCGCTGAGCGGGTAGCCGGCCACGACGCCGTCGGCCGCCGTCTCGCGGATGCCCTTCTCGACGCCGGGGAAGAACTGCCTGGGGACGGAGCCGCCGACCACCTTCTCGGCGAACTCGACGCCGCCGCCCGGGTTCGGCTCGAGCTCCAGCCACACGTCGCCGAACATCCCGTGGCCGCCGGTCTGCTTCTTGTACCGGCCGTGCACCTTCGTGTTGCCCCGAATCGTCTCGCGGTACGGCACCTTCGGCACATGGGTCGCGATCGCGGCCCCGAACTTGCGCTTCAGCCGCTCGATGATCACCGCCGTGTGGGCCTCGCCCATCGTCACCAGCACCTGCTCGCCGGTCTCGGTGCGCTCGACCCGGGCGGTGGGCTCCTCCTCGAGCATCCGCTGGAGGGCCGGCCCCATCTTGTCGAGATCGCTCTTGGTCTGGGGCTCGATCGCCAGCATCAGCGACGCCTCGGGGAAGGCGATCGGCGGCAGCGTCAGCGGCCGCTCGCGGGTGGCCAGCGTGTCGCCCGTCTCGGTGACGCCGAGCTTCGCGACCGCGCCGATCTCGCCCGCCTCCAGCTCGCCGATCGCCTCCTGCTCCTTGCCGTGGAGGAGGAGCAGCTGGCCGATCCGCTCGTCTTCGCCCCGGGTCGTGTTCCAGACGTGGCCCTGGGAGCGGAGCGTCCCGGACAGGACGCGGACGTAGGTCAGCCGCCCGACGTACGGATCGGCCGCCGTCTTGAACACCCGGACGAGCAGCGGACCGGCCGGGTCCGCCGGCAGCTCGACCTCCGTGCCGTTCTTCTCGATGGCGGTGTACGGGCCCTCCTCGTCCGGCGAGGGCAGGTAGCGGACGAGCGCGTCGAGCAGCCCGGTCAGCCCGATCCCCTTCGAGGCGGAGGCTACGAGGACGGGCGCGAGAACGGACTCGCGGACGCCCTTGTGGAGGCAGGCGTCGAGCTCCTGGTCGGAGATCTCCTCGCCCTCGAGGTACTTGGTCAGGACGTCGTCGTCCGCCTCGGCCGCCGCCTCGAGCAGCTGGTCGCGTCGGGTCGCGACCTCGGCCTCGAGCTCGGCCGGCACGGGGATCTCGGTCTCCTTGCCGTCGTCGAACCGCCATGCCTTGCGGTGCACCAGGTCGACGTAGCCGCTGAACTGCTCGCCCTTGCCGATGGCCAGGTGCAGCGGCGCGATCTTGTTGCCGAACTCCGCGCGCAGCGCGTCGAGGGCGGCCGTGGGATCGGCATTCTCGCGGTCGCAGCGGTTGATCACGAAGCAGGCGGCCGTCCTCGTCGAGCGACCGAGCGCGACCGCCTTCTCGAGCCCGGCCTCCACCCCGCTCGACGCGTCCATCACGAACAGCGCGGCGTCGGCGGCGTGGAAGCCCTCGACCATCTCGGCCACGAAGTCCGGGTAGCCGGGGGTATCGATGAGGGTGATCCGGTAGCCATCGCGCTCGAATGTCGCGACGGCCAGGCTGAGCGACTGCGTCCGCTTCTGCTCCTCCGGCTCGAAGTCGAGGTGCGCGGTGCCGTCCTCGACCCGCCCAAGCCGCGAGATCGCCCCGCCTCGGTACAGGAGCTGCTCGGCGAGGGTGGTCTTGCCGGCACCAGCGTGGCCGGCCAGGACCACGCTGCGGAGATGGGGCAGATCGACCGACTTCATCGTCATCGACTGGGCGTCCTCCCGGGCTCTGGACGGCGCCACGCGGACTCGGGCGGCGGGCGCCGGAGACGGTCGTCGGGACGGGTGGAGCCGGGCTCCGATCCCGCGGTCCGGCCATCTTAGCCGGTATACTCGCGCCCGATGTCAGGTCATTCGAAGTGGTCCACGATCAAGCGCCAGAAGGGCGCCAACGACGCCAAGCGTGGGGCGCTCTTCACCAAGGTCGCGCGCGAGATCAGCGTGGCCGCGCGGCAGGGCGGCGGTGACCCTGACGCCAACTACCGACTTCGGCTGGCGATCGAGAAGGCCCGCTCGGTCAACATGCCGGCCGACAACATCAAGCGGACGATCGACAAGGCGACCGGCGGGGGGGACGCGGTCCAGTACGAGGAGATCGTCTACGAGGGGTACGGGCCGGGTGGCGTGGCCGTCCTGGTTGAGACGCAGACGGACAACCGGAACCGGACGGCAGCGGAGGTCCGCTCGATCTTCACCAAGACCGGCGGCCAGCTGGCCGGCTCCGGCGCGGTCGCCTGGCAGTTCGAGCCACGGGGGCTGATCACGGTCACGCGCAACGGGGTGGACCCGGACGAGGTGGCCCTGGCGGCGATCGACGCCGGCGCAGACGACGTCCACACCGAGGACGACGAGGCGATCGAGATTTTGACCGAGCCGGGGCAGCTCGAGGCGGTGCGCAAGGCGCTCGAGGATGGCGGGATCACCGTCGACTCGGCCGAGTCGACGATGGTCGCCAGGCAGACGGTCGAGCTGGACTCGGGGCGCGCGCGGCAGGCGGTGCGGCTGGTGGAGCTGCTCGAGGAGCTCGACGACGTGTCCCGGGTCACTGCCAACTTCGACATCCCAGAGGACGTCTTCGCCGAGATCGCGGGGTGATCGTCCTCGGGATCGACCCGGGGACCGCCGCACTCGGCTACGGGCTCGTCGAACGGACGGGCGCTGACCTCCGGGCCGTCGACCACGGCTGCCTCGTGACCTCGCCGGACGAGGGCCTGCCGGAGCGCCTGCTCCGGATCCACCGTCTCGTCGCCGACCTGATCGTGCTCCACCGGCCGGCGCTGGTCGGGGTGGAGCGACTGTTCTTCTCGCGCAACGCGCAAACGGCGTTTGGCGTGGGGCAGGCGCGCGGGGTCGTGTTGCTGGCCTGCGCGGAGGCCGGCGCCGTCGTCCGCGAGGCGACCCCGAACGAGGTCAAGGTCGCGGTTACCGGCTACGGCGCGGCCGACAAGGAACAGGTCCAGCGGATGGTCAAGGTGGTCCTCGGGATGACCGAGCTGCCGACGCCGGACGATGCCGCCGACGCGCTGGCGGTCGCGATCTGCGTCGCCAACCGGGAGCGGGTCGGGGAGCAGCTCGGCGCGGCGGTGCTCGACCGTGCCGCGGCGGCGCCGATGGTCCGCGGCGAGACCGCGTACGACCGGGCGGTGCGGGAAGCGGTGGCGCGCGAGAGGGCGGCCGGGCGGTCGTGATCGCCTCGGTCGAGGGCCGGGTCGGCGCCGTCGCGTTCGAGTCGCTCGTGATCGAGGTCGGCGGGATCGGGTACCGCGTGTTCGCGGCGCCCTCCGTGATCGCTGCCGCCGTCCCCGGCTCGACGCTCAAGCTGCACACGTTCCATCTCGTTCGCGAGGACCAGCAGGCGCTGTTCGGGTTCCGGACGTCGGAGGAGCTGGGCTTTTTCAACCTCCTGCTGACGGTGACCGGGGTGGGCCCCAAGGTGGCGCTCGCGATCGTCGGCTCGCGCCCGACGCCCGATCTCCAGCTCGCGATCATGCAGCAGGACCAGGCGGTCCTCGTCTCGATCCCGGGGATCGGCCGGAAGCTCGCCGAGCGGGTGATCTTCGAGCTCAAGGAGAAGGTCGCGGCGGCCGGCGTGGCCGCGTCGACGGCCGCGGCCGGGAGTGGCGGGGCGGGGACCGGCGAGGGGGAGATCGTGGCGGCGCTCCAGGCGCTCGGCTATTCCGTGGGTGAGGCGCGGGAGGCGTCGCGGACTGCGCTGAGCGACGTCGGGATCGGGTCGTCGCTGGAGGATCGGGTCAAGGCCGCGCTGCGGAGCCTGCTGCGGGAGTGAGCCGCCGGGGCGGTGCGGCGGCAGCGCGGGGCGGCAGCGGGCCGCGGCGGGGCGGCAGCGGGGCGATCCTGCCAGATCGCCACCACGCGACGCCAAGGCTGCCACTTCGCCTCGCGAAAATGCCAGCACCTGCGTCTGGTGACAGTTCGACAGGATCCCCGTGCACGGACGCCCGGACGGGCGACCCGACTGCTCGTCCCAACCCGCACGCCGTGACCGTTAGACAGGATCTATCGGCGAGGGGTCGCCAGCGGCACCCCAACGAAGGCGGAATGCGCCATTTACCAATCCGGGTGGTCGCGGGCTCCGAGTCGGCGCCACCTACCAACCACGGCGATCGCAGGCGCAGATCGCGCGCCCCGACCGCACGTCTCGTGCACGACCGCCGACTCGACCGCGACGCGCGGCGCGCCCGCTACCACGGGGATTGGTAGACGGCGCAGGGTCGTGCTGGCGAGCATCGCCGCCGGTTCGAACATCCGTACGATATCGACTTGAGCATGGTAGATTCCCGACGATGACCGACGACGTGTCCCGGCTCCTCGAAGCGGACCTCATCGACGACGCGGACGTGGCGATCGAGGGCACCCTGCGGCCGCGGACGCTCGACGAGTACATCGGGCAGCGCGAGGTCAAGGCCAACCTCTCCGTCCTGCTCCAGGCGGCCCGGGGGAGGGGAGAAGCGGCGGACCACGTCCTCCTCTACGGCCCGCCGGGTCTCGGCAAGACCACGCTCGCCACGATCGTCGCCCGCGAGCTCGGGGTGAACATCCGGTACACGAGCGGGCCGGCCGTGGAGCGGGCGGGCGATCTCGCTGCGATCCTCACCGCGCTCGACGAGCGCGACGTTCTGTTCATCGACGAGATCCACCGTCTCAACCGGGCGGTCGAGGAGATTCTCTACCCGGCCATGGAGGACTACGCGCTCGACGTGATGATCGGCAAGGGCCCCAGCGCGCGCAGCCTTCGGCTCAGCCTCAAGCCGTTCACCGTGGTCGGCGCAACGACCCGAGCGGGCAGGATCTCCTCGCCGCTGCGCGACCGCTTCGGCGCCACGTATCGCCTCGACTTCTACGGCGAGGACGAGCTGGTGGCGATCGTCAACCGGTCGGCGAGGATCCTCGGCGTCGAGGTTCAGCCCGAGGCGGCGCGAGCCATCGCCCGGCGCGGCCGCGGCACGCCCCGGATCGTGAACCGGCTGCTGAAGCGGGTCCGCGACCACGCCCAGGTTCATGGCGACGGCCGGGTGGACGAGCGGACGGCGACCGACGCGATGCGCGCGATGGAGATCGATGACGAGGGGCTCGACTCGACGGACCGCAAGCTCCTGGCCGCGATCGTCCAGAAGTTCGGGTCGGGGCCGGTGGGGGTCCAGGCGCTGGCCGCCGTGCTGTCCGAGGAGGTCGAGACGATCGAGGACGTGTACGAGCCATTCCTGCTCCGGCTCGGGTTCATCGATCGGACGCCGCAGGGCCGGATCGCCACCGAGGCCGCGCGCCAGCACCTCTCGCGGCTCGGCTTCGAGGTTCCGCCGCCACGCCGCGCCGAGCCGGAGATGGTCGCCCTGTGGGCGGACCCGCCCGCAGGGTCGGGCTAGGTGGATGGACTGGACCTCGGGCGGCTGCTCATCGTCGGCGGCATCGTCCTCGCCATCGTCGGTGTCGTCCTCGTTCTCTCGCCGAACATCCCGTTCCTCGGCCGGCTGCCGGGTGACGTCCGGATCGAGGGCGAGAACGTGCGCGTCTTCATCCCGCTCGGCACGATGCTTCTGGTCAGCCTCGTCCTGACGATCGTGCTCAACGTCGTCAACCGTCGATGACGCCCGTCGCGTCGACGTCCTCTTTCCGCGGGCGCGTCGCCAGCTACGACGTCCTCGTCCCGCCGCCCACGGACGGCTCGACGCGGGGTCGGGTCGGGCGGCTCCACCTGCCGCATGGCGTGGTCGAGACGCCGCAGTTCATGCCCGTCGGCACGAATGCCACCGTCAAGGCCCTCGACCCGGACGAGATCGCGGCGGCCGGCGCGACGATCGTCCTCGCCAACACGTATCACCTCTACCTGCGGCCCGGACACGAGCGCATCCGGCGGCTCGGCGGCCTGCACCGGTTCATGGCCTGGGACCGGCCGATCCTGACCGACTCGGGCGGGTTCCAGGTCGTGTCGCTCGGCGACCTGCGGGTGGTCGACGATGACGGCGTGACGTTCAGGAGTCACCTCGACGGATCGGTCCACCGGTTCACGCCGGAGCACGCCATGGCCGTCCAGGAGGCGCTCGGCGCGGACGTCGCCGTCGCCTTCGACCAGCCCGTCACGCCGCTCTCGCCGCTGCCGGTCGTCGCCGACGCCACAGCGCGCACGCACCGCTGGGCGGAGCGGTCGCTCGCCGCGCACGCTCGGGACGACCAGGCGCTGTTCGGGGTCATCCAGGGCGGCCTCGATCCGGATCTGCGAACCGCGTCGACGCGGTTCATCGCTGGGCTGCCGTTCGATGGGCTGAACATCGGCGGGCTCGCCGGCGACGAGACGGCAGAGCAGCGGAATGCGACCCTCGACCTCGTCGTGCCGCTCCTCGCGGGAGATCCGCGGCCGCGCTACCTGATGGGCCTCGGCTCGCCGTCGGACCTGCTCGAGGCGGTCCATCGCGGCGTGGACCTATTCGATTCGGTCCTGCCGGCGCGGGTCGCGCGCAACGGCCAGTTCTGGGTCCCCGGTGGCCGGCTGAACATCCGCAACCAGCAGTTCATGGACGACCCGGGTCCGATCCAGGACGACTGCCCGTGCCTTGCCTGCCGGCGATTTTCGCGGGCTTATCTGGCCCATCTGTTCCGGGCGCGGGAACTGCTCGGCTACCGGCTGGCGACTTGTCACAACCTGACCTTCACCCTAGACTTCATGGCAAGGATCCGAGCTTCGATCCGGGCCGGAACCTTCCCCGCAACGATGTCTGGACTCCGCGTTCGCGCGGGCCGGGTAAGTGGCGGTGAAGGCGTAGAGAAGTCGGCGTGAAGGATCGATCGGTAGTCTTCAGAAAGACGCGGAGGCGAAGCGATGGGCTCTCGAGATCGACCGAGCAAAGAGAAGAAGAAGCCAAAGGCCAAGACCACCCAACCAAGC